>CAIWVX010000439.1 GCA_903916205.1 uncultured beta proteobacterium | reverse complement strand
ATGTTTATTAATTTTATCAATTGATTAAAATATTTTTGTTATAAACTACATTAACTATTGGGCTAGCCCGGAACACTAAAAGCCGATGCAGCTTACCTTACTCATCCCCGAACTGATCTGGCCTGAACCTGGCGACCAGGCGACGTTTGATAATTTAGCCACCGCCGAATTAAATACACTGATTGCCCGCAGTCGGCTGACTTGCCGCCCGCCTCAATCCTTTGAAGCCACGCTCAGTGATCATTTTGGTCTGCCCGATGGTGCGCCCTATGCGGCGTTTCGCTTGCGCGGTGAGCCTCAACGACCCGAAGCGGTGGATGGCTTTTGGATCGCCTGCGATCCGGTGCATTTACGTTTTCATCAAGAGCATCTGATTCTTGCTGAGATGAGTCACTTGGGGATTAGCTGGGAAGAAGCTCAGGTGCTGGTTGCGGCCTTGAATAGCCACTTGCCTGAGATTGGCCGCTTTCATGCCCTTAGTGCCGACCGTTGGTATCTGCAAGTGACCGACACCGTGCTGCTGGATGACTTTGAGATGCCGCCCTTGTCGCTGGTGGCCGGTCGTCGCATTGAGCGCGTGCTGGCCGAGTCCTTGCAATCTCAAGCGTTGCGTCAATGTCTCAATGAAATCCAGATGCTATTACATGCGCATCCGCTCAATCGGCAACGTGAAAAAGAAGGCCGCATGATCATCAATAGTGTGTGGCTGTGGGGTGCCGGGCCGCTTCCTCGGGGCCTCAAGAACGCGCAAAAAAATCTTTTTGATGGGGTCTGGAGTGCCAACCCACTGGCTCTCGGCCTAGCCGCTTTTACCGGTGCGGCACGCCATGCCAGGCCGCAAGAAGCGGCGGCGGTTCTCGCGCAATCCCCCCCCGGCAGCAAGCAGTTGGTAATTCTTGAAGACTTGCTCAATCCGGTGCATTACGAAAACGGCGAGGACTATCGCCAGAAGATCATGGCATTGGAGCGCGCTTGGTTTGCTCCGTTAAAAAGCGCCCTGGCCGCAGAAAAAATAACGCAATTGCGAATCGAAGCCTGCACCGCCTATGCCACTTTGAGCTGGACTTGCCAACGCCATGACCTATGGAAATTTTGGCGGCAACCGCATTCACTGGCTGACGTCGCACAAAAACTGGCCCAGGAAAACCCATGACTCAATTGAAATCCCGCCGTGTTCCGCCCCGTATTCAGTGGCAACTTGAACAACAAGGCATTCCTCCGCTGCTGGCGCGCATCTATGCCGCACGCGGCATCCAGAGTAAAAGCGAACTCGACTACGAACTGAAATCGCTCTTGCCACCAGCGCAACTCACTCACGCCACTGAGGCGGCGGTGCTGCTGGCCGACGCCCTCGCCGCCCAAGCCAAAATCCTGATCGTCGCCGACTACGACTGCGACGGCGCGACCGCTTGCGCGGTGGGCATTCGAGCGCTGCGGGCGATGGCCGGGGAGGGTGGGGCCAAGATTGATTATCTGGTTCCCAACCGCTTTACCTTCAGCTACGGATTGACCCCCGGCATTGTCGATCTGGCGGCCACCATGAGCCCCAATCTGATCGTTACCGTCGATAACGGCATCGCCAGCCTTGAAGGCGTGGCGCGTGCCAATGAACTCGGCATCACCACGCTGATTACCGACCACCATCTGCCCGCCGACGAACTCCCCGCCGCCAACTGCATCGTCAACCCGAATCAGCCGGGCTGCGAATTTCCGAGCAAGTGCATCGCCGGTGTCGGCGTGATGTTCTACGTCATGCTGGCGCTCCGTGCTGAACTGCGTCAACGCGGCTGGTTCAACGCTGAGCGTCAGGAACCGAATCTCGGTGCGCTGCTCGATTTAGTGGCGCTCGGCACCGTCGCCGACGTAGTTAAACTCGACCGCAATAACCGCATTCTGGTTAATCAGGGGATCAAACGTATGCGCGCGGGCCAACTGACTCCCGGTCTACGCGCCATCTTCCGCGCCGCCGGACGTGAGCCCGCCAAAGCCACCAGTTTGGATCTCGGCTTCATCGTCGGCCCGCGCCTCAACGCCGCCGGACGGCTTTCGGATATGTCGCTGGGGATCGAAGCGCTGATCACCGACGACGAAAGCCGCGCACTCAACATCGCGCAGCAACTCGACGCGCTCAATCGCGAACGCAAAGACATCGAATCAGGAATGCAGGACAGCGCACTGATTCTCCTCGAAACGCTGGAAACCAACGATAGCGCCGGGGTCGTACTGTTCGACCCGGAATGGCATCAGGGCGTAATCGGCATCTTGGCTTCACGTATCAAGGAAAAACTACACCGCCCGGTGTTCGCCTTCGCTCGTGGCGATAACGGCGAAATAAAAGGCTCTGGCCGCTCAATCCCCGGCCTACATTTGCGCGACGCGCTCGATCTGGTTTCCAAGCGCCACCCCGGCCTGCTGCTGCGCTTTGGCGGTCACGCTATGGCGGCTGGCGCGACGATGAGGGAAACCGACTTTTTACGCTTTCGCGAACTCTTCGGGCAAATCGCCAGCGAGCTTCTGGCCCCCGCCGACCTGACGCGCACCCTAGAAACCGACGGCAACCTTGAAAGCCGTTTTTTCTCGATCAACACCGTCAATCTGTTGGAAAACGAAGTCTGGGGACAAGGCTTCCCGGCCCCAATTTTTGAGGACGAATTCATTGTCGAAAGCCAGCGCATCCTCAAAGAGAAACACCTCAAAATGCGCTTACGCAAAGACGAGTTACGCATCGACGCCATTCAGTTTAATTTCAGCCTGTCACCCGGCACCAAAATACGCGCCGCCTACCGACTGGCGATTAATGACTACAACGGCGTGCAAACGCCACAGTTAATGATTGAGCACATTGAACAATGTTTTTAACCCGAATTTTTCACTCGAAATATGCTTCTTTTTCCGTTCGATTTCATACCGAACGAACCATTTATTAAAAGCGGCTACATGGCCATTCGAACGACTATTCGCTTTAGAAGTCATAACAACACCCCCAAAAATAAGGGAATTGTGCGACTAAATGTGTGTATTTTGTAACGGTTTGTAACTTTCACGCACGAAAAAAGGAAGTATATAACATGCTCAAAAATGGCTTTTTATAGGGTAGATTTTTGCTTAATTTCAGTAACAAATAAACGCATAATTTGTATTATGT
>CAIWVX010000438.1 GCA_903916205.1 uncultured beta proteobacterium | reverse complement strand
GTCATGCTGCACCTTCGTGCTCTGACGTGGATCAGGTATTCCGACAAATACATCTCCCAATTGCAGCTTCTTTTCCGTCTCCATGGCCCGCCCAAAAAGATAGAAAACTACACAAATAATGCTGCTGTGAACAGCCACTCTGTAATTCATTGATTGTGAACGACTATTTCGGATAGCTAAAGACATTGGCATTCATGCGATTGCCCTGGGGGACAAGGCTTATGGTGCTTTGTTGTGATACGAAATGGTAAAATAGCCGCCGTTGTTACTCTACTGAATCGAATCTATGTTTTCGCGCTTTATGCCCCAAGAGGGTAAGTTTTTTGAACTTTTTAATGCCCATGCAGAGCAGATTGTGCTGGGAAGCGAAGCGCTGGTCACCTTGCTGTCCGTATTAAATGACTCGGATGAACAAGCGGCTATCCAATGTGAGCTGATTGATAAAGCCGAGAATCGTGCGGATACCATTACCCACGAAACCATGCGCCAGTTGCACAAGTCGTTTATTACGCCGCTTGATCGAGAGGAAATTCATCAGTTGATCACGAGCCTAGACGATATTCTCGATCTAATCCAAGACGTTGCCCACACCGTTACGCTCTACAACGTGAAGCACATCACGCCTGAGGTGGTCCGCCTTAGCGAGATTTGTCGTCAGTGCTGTGAGCGAGTGCTTACCGCTGTCTCCTTACTGCCTTCCATGAACAACGGGGCCGAAATTCTAAAAATCTGTTTTGAAATTGATCAACTTGAATCGGCGGCTGATCACGAAATGCGCGGCGCTATTTCTCGTCTTTTTCGCGAAGAGCCTGATGTGCGTGAATTAATCAAATTCAAAGCCATCTATGAACTCCTCGAAACCGTGACGGATCGCTGCGAGGATGTGGCGAACATCATCGAAGGCATCGTCCTAGAAAATTCTTAACCGGCACGCTCATGGAAACCATGAACATCAGTCTGGGCGTTGTCGCTTTTCTTGTTTTCATGGCCTTGGCCTTCGATTTCATGAATGGCTTTCACGATGCCGCCAATGCCATTGCTACAGTGGTTTCAACGCGGGTCATGAAACCACATACGGCGGTCGCCATGGCCGCGTTCTGCAATGTTGCGGCGATCTTCGTCTTTGAACTCAAGGTGGCGTCAACCGTTGGTAAAGGCACCATCGAGCCTTGGGCCATTGATCATTATGTCGTTTTTGGCGCACTGGTCGGAGCGCTCGCTTGGAACATCATTACTTGGTATTACGGCATTCCTTCGTCGTCATCACATGCTTTGATCGGCGGATTAATCGGCGCAGCCATGGCCAAAGCGGGGCCAAGTTCGTTGATTTCTTCGGGGGTCATTAAGGTTATTGCATTTATTCTGATTTCACCCTTGCTCGGCATGTTGCTGGGGACTTTGATGATGATTCTTGTCTCCTGGATTTTTTGCAACAGTACGCCGCGCCGGGTTGATTCTTGGTCGAGACGACTGCAATTGATTTCTGCCTCGGCCTATGCGCTTGGGCACGGTGGCAATGACGCGCAAAAGACGATTGGTATCATTTGGATGCTGTTGATTTCTGCGGGCATGATGAAAACAGGCGACTCTGTGCCCGTATGGGTGGTTGTCTCATGCTATACCGCCATTGGTTTGGGTACGATTTTTGGGGGCTGGCGAATCATCAAGCTGATGGGGCAGAAGATTACCAAGCTTCGTCCGGTCGGCGGTTTTTGCGCTCAAACGGGTGGGGCCATCACGCTGTTTTTGGCCACCGCCCTTGGTATTCCGGTTTCGACAACGCATACGATCACCGGGGCGATTGTCGGCGTCGGTGCAACCAAGCGGCTTTCTGCGGTACGCTGGGGTATTGCCGGAACAATTGTTTGGGCGTGGATTTTAACCATCCCATGCAGTGCCCTGATCGCCGCCCTATTTTGGTATTTGGGGCAATTCATTCTCTGACCCCCTCTACCGCAGAGACGTAGAGGGCTGACCCATCACGGCAATGGCATCAAATTCCGATAAGGTCGAGAAGTTGAGTAAAGAGCTTCCGCTGTTTGTTCGTCACTTTGACACCAGCAGTTTGTCGAGAATACCAACGAGTTCCATCGAATTATTTCTCATCTCGGTACATAAAGCGCGAGCCTTGGATTTTTCTCCGGCGTTGTAGGCTTTTATCGCCTGTTTTCCTAATTCGTGCACCCTCACATGTGGCGTGTTAATTGCCTTGAAAATGTCTTTGTGACCACAGGCTTCATGGCCTTTGCCTTGGTACCACTTGCCAAAGGCGCAGGTCAGGTGCGTTGGAAGCGCTTCTGGATCAACGATGAGTGAGCCATCCAGATGGGCCTTGATTTTTCCGATGAAGATCATATGAGCGCTTTTGGCTTTGTTAAGCGCCAACGCGATGTCTTCGGTTAATGTGAATTTTCCAATCCCCGCCATGAGGTTTTCGGCAATGCCAATCATACCGTTAGCGATGTTTGTGGTCGCCCGAGACTCATCGGCTGTTTTTTCTATCGAAGCGGCGATGTTTTCCATATTGCTAGAAATTTCTCCCGTGGCAGCGGTCTGTTCTTCTGTCGCCGCAGCGATGTGGCTGACCTGCTCAGAAACCGATTCGATCTGCGCAATAATGTCTCGTAGGGCCGATTCAGAATGAGAGGCTTCCGACGTACCGGCATCGACTTGATTCATGCCGATTTCCATGGCGTGAACGGCTGTCTTTGTTTCGTCCTGGATAGCCTTGATCATCTGGCCGATTTCGTGCGTCTCATTGGTAGTGCGCTCTGCCAGTTTGCGGACTTCGTCGGCCACCACGGCAAATCCGCGCCCCTGCTCGCCCGCACGGGCCGCTTCAATGGCGGCATTGAGCGCCAACAGATTTGTTTGATCGGCGATCTCTCGAATCGTCCCAATGATTGAACCGATTTGCGAGCTACGCTCACCCAAGCTCGACACGGTGCGAGACGATTCACCTACCGTGACCGCAAGCTGGTGCATGAGTTGAATCGTGTTGTCGATAATCAATGAGCCATTTTTTGCGGATTGAATGGCATGGGCGGCGGAGTTTGCCGCCAGTTCACAGTTCTTAGCGATTTCTTCTGAAGCCGCGGCCAATTGCGTACCGGCGGAAGCGGTGGAGGAAACTTGATTAGCGACTTCGCCGACAGTAACGCTGATTTCTTCGGCGGCTGAATGCACCTGTTGTGAGGAAACCGAGACGGTCGCAGCGGTTCCTATGATTTCTTTCAGCATGGTGCTGATATTGGCGCTCATTTCATTGATGGATTGCTCTATTTGCCCCAATTCACTGGTGCTAGCCGGTAGACGCTCCTCTGTAAAATTGCCTTGTGCGATACGCCGTGCACTTTCGACAATGCGCCGTATTGAAGCTTTAATCGTGCGGATAATAAAGAAGCTGAAGAGGCTTACCAGCACACCAAACAGCAACGCCAAGCCGGTCAAAATGGCGATCAAACGAGTGGCTGACGCCGCCGTATCCGCCATAGCCTGTTTTTGATCTTTGATAGCGGATTCACATGATTCTTGAGCTTTACGCGCAGCGGCGACCATGCTCTTGTCCAGTTCATCAAGCGTCGATTTTTGCGCATTTCCAGCCAAGACAACGGCGGAAAGTTTGCGC
>CAIWVX010000437.1 GCA_903916205.1 uncultured beta proteobacterium | reverse complement strand
TTCCAGACTGAACACCGGCAGGAACGAAACGGTGATGATCAGCAACGAGAAAAACAGCGCCGGGCCGACTTCCTTGCAAGCTATCAGCATAGCTTCGGCACGTTCGGCGTGGGTGTGGCGCTCGGGCAAGCGTTCCAGATGCTTGTGGGCGTTTTCGATCATTACGATGGCGGCGTCGATCATCGCGCCGATGGCAATGGCGATGCCGCCGAGGCTCATCAAATTGGAGTTCATGCCCAGTGTGCGCATGGCGATGAAGGCCGCCAAAATACCCACCGGCAGCATCAGGATCGCCACCAATGCGCTGCGCAGATGCAGCAGAAAGACGAAGCACACCAGCGCGACGATCAGCGATTCTTCCAGCAGCGTGCGTTTGAGCGTGTCGATAGCGCGGTGGATCAGTTCGGAGCGGTCATAGACCGTCTCAACCGTCACGCCTTCGGGCAGGCCGGGGGCGATTTCGGCAATTTTTTCTTTAAGATGGCTAATCACTTCAAGGGCATTCTGGCCGTAGCGTGCCATAGCGATTCCGGCAACGACCTCGCCTTCACCGTTGAGTTCGGTCAGGCCGCGACGCTCGTCCGGCACCAGTTCCACCCGCCCGATGTCGCGGATCAGCACCGGCGTGCCTTTGTCGCTTTTGACCACCAGCCGTTCAATATCGCTGATACCGCGCAAATAGCCCTTGCCGCGCACCATGTACTCGGTTTCGGCCATTTCCACAGCCCGCCCGCCGACATCACGATTCGAGTCACGGATCACCTGCGCGACCTTCATCAGCGGGATGCTGTAGGCCCGCAGTTTCACTGGATCGACGGTCACCTGATAGGTTTGCACAAAGCCGCCAATCGACGCCACTTCGGCCACGCCGTGCGCTTTGGTTAGCTGGTAGCGCACGTACCAATCCTGAATCGAGCGCAGTTCGGCAAGGGTTTTATCCTTGGCCAGCAGCACGTATTGATAGACCCAGCCAACGCCGGTAGCGTCCGGCCCGATCTGCGGCGTTACGCCTTTGGGCAAACGGCCTGAAGCAAAATTGAGGTATTCCAGAACCCGCGAACGCGCCCAGTAAATGTCGGTATTGTCTTCAAAAATGATGTAAACGAAGGACGCGCCGAAGAAGGAAAAGCCGCGCACCACCTTGGATTTTGGCACCGACAGCATGGCGGTGGTCAGCGGATAAGTCACCTGATCTTCAACCACCTGCGGCGCTTGGCCCGGCACCTCGGTGTAGACGATGACCTGCACATCAGAAAGGTCAGGAAGCGCATCAATCGGCGTTCTCAGGACAGCGAAGAGGCCAGCGAACACGATGAATACGGTGCCCAGCAGCACCAGAAAACGGTTGCGTCCCGACCATGTGATAATTCTGGACAGCATTTAATTCTCCAGTCATTTAATTCTTGGAACCTCGTAACTAGGCATTACCCATGCGTGTGAAACGCGAAGCGTTGTGCCCTACAATCTGCCGTCATTCCCGCCCCCTGCCGTCATTCCCGCGTAGGCGGGAATCCAGTTTTTTATCAACCTTGGCTTCTAATATATTAATTAAATAGGCAAATATGGATTCCCGCCTACGCGGGAATGACGGGGTTTGTTGATGGGTCGTTGTGTCGTTACGAAATCTCATTCAATCGAGTTTTTCAGGTCAATGCCCGGCCAGTGGCACGATCTTGGTGATCACCCATTCGCCCTGAGCGCGTTCGACGAACTCGACATCAACCGTTGCGCCCGCTTTGAGTCCGCTGAGCAGCGCCGGATTGGCTACCTTGAAATCCATAGTCATGGCCGGCCAGTTGAGGCTGGCGACCGGGCCGTGTTCGAGGGTAATTGAGCCATCGCCAACGTCGATGGATTCGACCTTGCCGTGCGCCGTGTGGCCGATGTTTTTAGCGGCAGCGCCATCGCTCGTTGCCGCTTTGCCGAATCCCCCGATGGCGGCTTTGAGATTGCTCTCGGCATCAATCAGGAAGTTGGCGGCTACCACCACCGACTCGCCCTCTTTGATCCCGGCAATGACTTCCACATAGCTGTCGCTACGCGCACCGAGCTTAACTTCGCGCGGCTCAAAACGACCAGCGCTCAATTGAACCAGCACGATCTGGCGAGTGCCGCTGTCGATCACCGCCGAGGTCGGCACCGTCACCACCTGGCCTTTAGCCAAGATAGGTAGTTCGACCTGCGCGAACATCGCCGGTTTGAGCCGCCGGTCGGGATTGGGCAGTTCGATGCGCACCGGTACGGTACGGGTGCTGGCATTCAGCGTCGGGTAAACATAACTGACCTTGCCTTCAAACAGTTTGTTCGGGTAGGCACTGAGGCGCACGGTGGCCTTGGCACCGGTTTTAATCCGCCCGATGTCTTGCTCGAACACGTCGGCGACAACCCAGACCGAGGAAAGATCAGCCACTTGGTACAAAGCCTCGCCGGGCATGAAGCGCATCCCTTGAACGGCTTTTTTTTCGGTCACGATGCCGGAAACCGGCGAGCGGAAGGTCAAGGTGCGCCGCGTTTCACCGGAGTGGCTCAAGGTCTTGACCTGTTCTTCGGAAATATCCCAGTTTTTTAGCCGCTGCAAACTGGATTCGGCAAGCTCTTTCATGCCCGATTGAGCCTGACTACCGGCCTCTTTAAGCGCCTCTACGCCGTGGGCGGCAATCGCATATTCACGCTGTGCCGAAACCAGCTCCGGGCTATAGACCTCGAACAACGGCTGACCTTTGCCGACGCTTTGGCCGGTAACATTGACGTGCAGACGTTCAACGTAGCCCTCAAACTTGGGCGAGATGGCGTAAATGCGCCGCTCATCGGGTTCGATCCGTCCGGCGGCACGAACCGTTTTATCGAGCACGCGGCGTTGCGCAAGTTCGCTGCGCACGCCGAGTTTCTGAATTTTGTCGGTGCCAATTTTTATGGCATTGCCCGAGCTTGAATCCTCCGTGTCATCCCCTGCAAAAACGGCGATGTAGTCCATCCCCATCGGGTCTTTTTTCGGTGTTGGTGAGGTGTCGGGTAAGCCCATTGGGTTGCGGTAAAACAGCGGTTTGCGTTCTTTTTCGGTGGCTTCGTGGGCGCTGGCTGGCGAATCGACTTGCTTATGTCCAAGCCAGTAGCCGCCGCCAGCGGCCAGCAGCACCACGGTTAGTACACCGAGGAGGGAAAATCTTGCCCCCACCGCAAAGGCGCAAAGGGGCCAAGGTTTCCTTTGCGTTTCCTTTGCTTCTTCGCGACTTTGCGGTGGACGTTTAATGGGTTCACCTCCGCTCATAATTCTTCCCCAAGTAATTTTTCGATTTCAGCCAATCGCATTTGTGCATCGGACTGCGCCTTGAGCAGGTTTTGCCGGGCTTGACGGATTTGTCGTTGCGCTTCGAGTACCGTGGCAAAGTCCACCTTGCCAGTCTCATAGCCCGCTAGGGCGGCCTTGAAAGTCAGTTCGGCCTGTGGCAGCAAGCTGCGGGTGGTCAGTGTTTCAATGCGCCGAGCGGCTTCGATGCCGGAGAGGTTTTCCGCCAGTTCGCCGAGCAATTGATTGGCTGCCGCTTCCTTGCGTGAGTGGGCGGCTGAGAGCATTGATTCGGATTCGCGTTCCTGAGCGCGGCGTGACGATTGTTGCAAGGGAATAGTGAGTTCAAGCATCACCTCCCATTCCTTGACCGCGTTCTGATATTGAATCGGCGAGACGCCGAAGGTGAGATCGGGATAACGGTTTTTGTAGGTCAGTTCGCGAGTTTTTTCAGCGGACTTGATTCGGGCTTCTTCGGTAAATAATTGGGGATTGCGTCCGCGCAATCGGTTTTCCAACGTCGTAAAATCGAGACGGGCGGGAGCCGGAATCGGGCGCAAACGTTCGGCATCCGCCAGCCGGGCGACAATCGGGCGTGACAGCAGCGCGTTGAGCCGGGCCCGCAGCAGATTGTTTTCGTTTTCCAACATGATCAGATCGTTGCGCATCCCGGTCTGTTCAACCTGGGCGCGAATCACGTCCTGTTGAGCCGCCAGCCCGCTGGCATAGCGCACCTGAGCAATTTTTTCCAAACGGCTCATTAGGTCGAGGATTTCACGCGCCAGTTGTTCGTTGTGCTGCACCACATAGCGCTGGGTATGCGCCACTTTGATGCGTGCGGCAATGTCGGCCCAGGTGCCACGGGCCCGGCCTTGAGCGGCTTCGGCTTCCATTTCGGCCACGCCTTGCTTCAACTCGCGCTTGCCGTACCAAGGCAAATCCTGCATCAACAGGTAGCGGGTGCTGCCAACCCGGCTCGGCGATAGCGTGGCGTTCTGCTCACCAAAGCGCGTGATGTCGCGGAACTCAGTGCGCAGTTTGGGATCGGCGAAGGCACCCGCCGGAGCGATGCGCTCGCCCGCCGCGTCCGCTTCATAGCGCATTGCAGCCAACTCTGGATTGTTGTCACGGGCGAAGTCGAGCAAGCTTTCGAGGCTCTGACCGGGGAGGCTTTCATCCGCCCACAGCGGCAGAGGAAGGCTGAGCGCCAGTGAAAAAATCAAACATCCACCGCAAAGGCGCAAAGAGGCAAAGGTTTTCTTTGCGAACCCTTTGTTCCTTTGCGCCTTTGCGGTAGATGCCAGATATTGTTTCATAACCTCACTGACGTTTCATTTGGCGTTTTATTTGGCGTTTTCAAAACGAACGATGGTCAGGGCGTTGTTGACCGAATCGGCGACAAAGCGAATTTTGCTGCCGTTTTGCATCTGTTCGAGCCAGGCCGTTTCCTTGACGCGGAAGCTCATGGTCATCGCGGGCATGTTCAAGTTGCTTAGTGGGCCGTGCGCCAGAGTGACCTTTCCAGCGGCCTTGTCGATTTTTTTCACCACGCCGTCGACCCATTCGCTTTCGCTGGCGGGCTGGGTGGCAGCAGGTTTATGGCCCATGTGACCCATGTGTTCACTGGCCGCATGGGCGGCGAGTGGAAACAAACCGAGCAGGGCAATCAGGGTGGCGGTCGAGCGTAGAGTCATGAAATTCTCCTGTGGGGAAAGACGGGGTTCTGCGT
>CAIWVX010000436.1 GCA_903916205.1 uncultured beta proteobacterium | reverse complement strand
CTCGACTGGTGTCTTAATCAGCAGGTGCAATTCCTCTACGCCTCAAGTGCGGCGACTTACGGCGGCAGCAAAACCTTTATCGAAGAGCGCGGTTACGAATCACCGTTGAATGTTTACGGCTATTCAAAATTCCTGTTTGACCAGGTCGTGCGTAAACGCTTACCTAAAGCCAAGTCACAGATCGTCGGCTTTCGATATTTCAACGTCTATGGCCCGCGTGAATCGCACAAAGGGCGCATGGCTTCGGTGGCTTTTCATCACTACAACCAGTTTCTCGCCGAACGCCAAGTTAAGCTATTCGAGGGATCGGAGGGTTACGCCAACGGGGAACAAAAGCGTGATTTTGTCTTTGTCGGCGATGTCGCCAAGGTCAATCTGTTCTTCCTTGATCATCCCGAAAAATCCGGGATATTTAACCTCGGTACGGGTCGGGCGCAGAGCTTCAACGAGCTGGCGGTGGCCAACGTCAATAGTTGCCGTGGGCTGGCGGGGGAACCGAAGCAGTCACTCGACACCTTGCTCAAACAAGGTTTTATCGAATACATCCCGTTCCCGGAGGCCCTCAAAGGCAAATACCAGAATTTCACCCAAGCGGATCTCACCCAGCTTCGCCAGGCCGGTTACGACGCGCCGTTTGCCAACGTTGATGAAGGTGTATCGCACTACGTTCAATGGCTGAATAAGCGTGTATAAAACACTGGAAGATTTCGTCGGCGCGACCCCACTGGTACAACTCAAACGCTTGCCGGGTGCCGCTATCGAGGCACGCGGTAATATTCTTTTAGCCAAGCTGGAAGGCAACAATCCGGCGGGATCGGTCAAGGATCGACCGGCGCTTTCGATGATCCGTCGTGCCGAGCGGCGCGGAGCCATCAAGCCCGGCGACACCCTGATTGAAGCGACCTCCGGCAACACCGGAATCGCCCTAGCCATGGTCGCGGCGATGCGCGGTTATCGCATGACCTTGGTCATGCCGGAAAACCAAAGCGTTGAGCGTCGCCAGTCGATGCGGGCCTTTGGGGCAGAGTTAGTGCTCACGCCCAAAGATGGCGGAATGGAATTGGCGCGCGATGTGGCCGAAAAACTACGTGATGAAGGGCGAGGGATTATCCTCGACCAGTTTACCAATCCAGATAATCCCGAAGCGCACTACGAGGGCACCGGCCCTGAAATCTGGAGCGAAACACAAGGACGAGTAACGCATTTCGTCAGCAGCATGGGAACCACCGGCACCATCATGGGGGTTTCGCGCTACCTCAAGGCGCAGAATCCGGCGATTTGTATCGTCGGCTGCCAGCCGGATCAGGGTTCGCAAATTCCAGGAATCCGTAAATGGCCTGAAGCCTATCTACCGAAAATTTTTGACCGTACTCGAGTTGATCTGGTGGAGTCGGTGTCGCAGGGCGAGGCCGAAGAAATGACCCGGCGGCTGGCTTGCGAAGAAGGAATCTTTGCCGGCATTTCCTCCGGCGGGGCCATCGCGGTTTCACTGCGACTGGCGAATCAACTAAAGAACGCCACGATCGTTACCATCATTTGCGACCGAGGAGATCGTTACTTGTCAACAGGCGTTTTTCCGGCCTAAAGTCTTTCTTCAT
>CAIWVX010000435.1 GCA_903916205.1 uncultured beta proteobacterium | reverse complement strand
GGAAGTCCTCTTGAGGGATGACCGGCTGTAGTTTCGTAGTCCTTCACCTTCTTGCTCAACGAACACAGTGAAAGAAAAATCAGACCAAGAAAAATAATGAACTAAAAAACATCACATGCACTTGCGAAATCGAGGAAGCCCTTGCACTGAATTAAGAACCAAACGATTTTTTGCGTAGCGGCTCAAGCAGCGACGATAGGCCGTTGTGATCCAGTTCATGCATCAAAGCCAAAAGTTTGCCGAGTTCGCCGGGTGGAAAACCTTCGCGGGCAAACCAGTTCAGATAATTCCCTGGCAAGTCGGCAATTAAACGGCCTTTGTATTTGCCGTAAGGCATGGTGCGAGTGAGCAAAAGAAGGAGGTCGTCAGGCTTCACGGTGCGCATTATTCTGTGCTTGGCGAGCCACCGCCTCGGCAATTTTTATCCCGTCAATCGCTGCCGAGAGAATGCCTCCTGCGTACCCTGCCCCTTCGCCTGCCGGATACAAGCCTTTGATATTCAGGCTTTGACCCTCTTCGTCTCGGGTGATGCGTAGCGGTGAAGAGGTGCGGGTTTCGACCCCGGTGAGTATCGCATCGGCCAAAGCAAACCCCTTGATCTGATGCTCGAAGGCGGGAATGGCTTCGCGGATCGCGGTGATGGCAAATTCCGGCAGGGCGCTGGAAAGATCGGTCAATTGGACGCCCGGTTGGTACGACGGAATGACTGCGCCCAGTTGCGTTGAAGGGCGTCCAGAGAGAAAGTCACCGACCCGTTGCACCGGGGCGTTGTAGTTGCTTCCGCCTAAAACAAAAGCATGATTTTCAAGTTGACGCTGAAAAGCGATTCCAGCCAGCGGATGCGTGGTGTCGCCAGAAAAATCCTGCGGGGAAACATTGACCACAATACCGGCGTTGGCGTTACGTTCGGCGCGTGAATATTGGCTCATGCCATTGGTCACGACACAGTGGGCTTCCGAGGTGGCGGCCACGACCTGCCCGCCAGGACACATGCAGAAGCTATACACAGCGCGACCATTGGCGGCATGGTGGATGAGTTTGTAGTCGGCGGCACCGAGCAACGGGTTGCCCGCATTCGGGCCGAGCCGTGCCTGATCAATGAGCGTTTGTGGGTGCTCAATACGAAAACCTACCGCGAAGGGTTTGGCTTCCATGAAAACACCTGCTGCATGGAGCATCGTAAAAGTATCGCGAGCACTATGGCCGAGCGCCAGAACAACCTGGCTGGCGGCAATGTCTTCGCCACTCGCTAGAGTCACACCACAAATCTGGCTATTTTCAATCTGTAGGCCGGTCACTCGGCTCTGGAAGTGGATTTCGCCGCCCAGCGACTCGATCTCCCGACGCAGGTGTTCAACCATACTAACCAGCCGGAAGGTGCCGATGTGCGGTCTGGCGACATAAAGGATTTCGGCTGGCGCACCGGCTTTGACGAATTCGTTCAGCACTTTGCGTCCAAGATGGCGCGGGTCTTTGACTTGGCTGTAGAGTTTGCCGTCAGAGAAGGTGCCCGCGCCGCCTTCGCCAAACTGCACGTTCGACTCCGTATCAAGGATGCTCTTGCGCCATAGCCCCCAAGTGTCTTTGGTCCGTTCGCGTGCGGCTTTGCCGCGCTCCAGCACGATTGGACGGAAACCCATTTGAGCCAGCACCAGCGCGGCAAAAATTCCGGCCGGACCAAAGCCAATGATCACCGGGCGTTGAGCGTTTGGAGGCGGTGAGGTCGCGACAAAGTGATAGCCGGTATCCGGTGTCAGGCTGATCTTGGGATCGTCGACAAAGGCCGCGAGAAGAGTTGCTTCATCAGCGACTTCGAGGTCGACGGTGTAAACAAAGGCGAGTGCTGATTTCTTGCGCGCATCGTGGTTGCGTCGGCCTACCGTAAGCTGAAAAATGGCGTCTTTATTGATCTTCAGGCGGGTGGCTGCGGCCTCGAGCAAAGCTTCTGGCGGGTGATCCAGCGGTAATCGGAGTTCGGTGATGCGGATCATTAAGCCTCGTCCTGCTGTCCGTAACTGGAAAATTTTTCCAGTACGATCTTCATTTCGTGGGCCTCAAGCAGCACCGGTTGACCGAGTTGGCAAGCGCGCCAGTACTGTTCGCACAGGGCTTCAAGTTCAATCCCGAGTGCTAGGGTTTGATCAAGATCAGGGCCGAAAAGCAGCATACCGTGATTCGCCAGCAAGCAGGCCTTGCGGTCTTGCATGGCGCTCAAGGCGGCGTCTGAAAGTTCTTGGCTGCCAAAAGTGGCGTAGTCCGAGCAGCGCAGCGTATCGCCACCAAAGCGGGCGATCATGTAGTGAAAGGCGGGAATCTCGCGGCGCAGGCAGGCCAGACTGGTGGCAAAAGGAGAATGCGCGTGCAGTACCGCTTCGGCTTCCGGGCGCGCGACATACAAGTCGCGATGAAAACGCCATTCAGAGGAAGGCTTGCGGATGTTGCCACCTATTCCGGCATATTGGCCGTCAAGGCGGACAAAAACAAGATCCTGCGGCGTCAATAATTCGTAGGCCATGCCGGTCGGCGTAATCAAAAAACCACGCTCACCCGCTTGTGTACTGCGCACACTGAGGTTGCCAGCGGTTCCTTGGTTCAAGCCAGAAACCGCCATGCGACAAGCCGTGTCAATCAGATGTTGGCGTAATTTAAGCATCATTGGCCTCTGGATAAAGTTCGCGCAAGCCGGTTACCGAGGCCGGGCAACTGCCGCGTTCGGTGATGATGGCGGTCACTAAGCCAGCCACGGTAATATCAAAAGCCGGATTGGCTACGTTTTGATCGGCGGGTAACTGGCGAATCGCACCGCTGTTGCCGCTGGCGTCAAGGCCGTGAACGACGCGAACCTCATCGCCGCAGCGTTCTTCAATCGGAATTTGCTCCCCGCTGGCGCAAGCAAAGTCGATACTTGAGCGGGGTGCGGCAACATAAAAAGGCACTCCGGCGGCGTGGGCGGCCAATGCTTTCAGGTAAGTCCCAACCTTGTTGGCGACATCGCCATTAGCGGCAATGCGATCAGCACCGACGATGACCGCATTGACGGCTCCACGCGCCAACAACAGACCTGCGGCGTTATCGGTGATAAGCGTGTACGGAACGCCGTGCTGCTTCAGTTCCCACGCCGTGAGTAGCCCTTGATTGCGTGGCCGGGTTTCGGAAACCCAGACGTGTATCGACAAGCCGGAATCAAAAACCGCGTAAATGGGGGCCAGCGCCGTACCGTAATCGACCGTAGCCAGCCAGCCTGCATTGCAATGGGTCATGATCTCGATGCGACCGTATTTTTCAGCCAACGGGCGCAGTAGGGCCAAGCCGTGTTCGCCAATGCAACGGCATTGGACGACATCTTCTTCGGCAATGACACCGGCTTCCAGCCAAGCCGCGTCGGCACGTTCGCCAGGGGTCAAGGGCGACAGATGCGCCGCCATTCGCGCCAAGGCCCAGTGCAGATTAACCGCTGTCGGGCGAGTGGCCCCCAGCGTTGCAATCGCGGCAGAAAGTGCGCCGTCACGGCTGTCATCCGCTAGAGCCAACGCCACCCCATAGGCCGCTGTCACACCAATCAGCGGCGCACCACGCACCTGCATACTGCGTATAGCATGGGCGGCATCATCAAGCGTGGATAATCGCAAGCTGCGATAGTCATGCGGCAGAGCCGTCTGATCGATAATATCCAGCGCACGAATGTCAGCGGCCGGGCGAAGCGTGCGGGTGGGGGTGTTGTTTACTTTCATGGACAATAGTTTAACAGCCATGACCGTTTATCGATTAGCAGGCCGAGATTTTTGGACTGAAGCCACCTCCATTGGCCTGAATGGGAGACCGGCACGCCGTCACCGATTTGCAACAAAAACGGATCGCCTACAACGTAAACCAGCAAGGATTGGTGCCGGGCAACCGGTAATCATGGGTCTGGGATTAACCCATTGGACACGGCGCGATACTCACGTTTTTCTGGGGTGGCAAAGCTGTCAGGGTGAACGGCAAGTCGTTGCCATTCACTTGATCCCGAGTGGTGTCTGATGCGATTCGTCGCAACCATGAATTGAAAAAACGGGCGTGACCAGCGCACTGCGAACGGTTTTTCCTAAGCAGTAAAACACGTTGAACGGCCTCCATCGGTTTAAGCCCTAGGCTTGACACCACCTCTACGGCCAAGGCCAAAACCGACCCGGTAGAGGTCCGGCATATCGATGCGCCCGTCCTTTTTTGTTTCCAGCAAGCCAAGACGCCGTAAATCTTCACGCACTCCGTCCCAGCCATGTTCTATGTGCTGTGCCGGGAGGCGCGTAGAGCTAATGCTTGGTGCGCCCAAGGGAAACTTTTCTTCCCATTTTTTCTTCACGAATTCGAATTCAACAGGTACGTTCATGCCATTCAAGGCAGACAGAACGTCAGGCACCCATGGGTAATCCTCAGCCATTTCTTGGACGCGAATTTCTGAAGCCTTCTGGATACCGCGCTTGATGCTCTCGAAATGCAAAGCAAAGTTACTGTCCATATGACGCTCACTGGAATCTTCCGCCGCTTGCCGGATTGCTGCAAGGAAAGATCGTGGTGACGTCTGTCCGCGCCCATCAGCCAAATGCCCGACAGACCAAGTGTATGGCACGCCACGACGCTTGTCACGCCCCATCCATGGGCCTGCCAACCTTTCAAAAGTTTTCTTCTGCACCTCGGACTCCGATTTCATGCCTTGCGCAACCCCCCACACCTCACCCACCTCGATGCTCGGACAGATATTGCGCATACGCTCACCAAAAATATTCGGCGCGTTAATGAGTCTTTGCCAGAGTAGGCCATGTAAGTCATGTCTAGCCCATGCTAATTCAGCCTTTGTCGCAGTCAGCTTGGATGCGTCCGGGAAGTTGAACACCGTGCGCTCCGCCTGATCTTCACGCAAGAACACCTTGGCGTATAGGCCAGGGAAAGTTTTCAACCAAAGAATCGTGCGCAACAACCCCCGCACGATATCATCCATCCGCTGCCACTCTGCGCTCGTGCGATCCAGCGCATCAAAGAGAATCAGTCCCTTCCAATCCCGCTGACGTTGCATCAAACGTGCAGCAGCCTCGGGATTGGATTTCAACCATCCCACGGTACTTAACCAGCTTTCGCTGGGAATAATTTCGCCAACATGTCGTCCGACCCAACGTAGCACCACGGCACGCCATAAATCGTAGGGGTCACCATTTTGATTAAAAAGGGAGGCAAATACATCTGCATTTGGATAATTGTCTATGGCTTCTGCGCTGCTGAAGCCAGCAAAAACTTCGATATCCTGTAGATCGGACGAAACCGTTCCGAGTTGACCTCGAAGCGCCTTAGATTGCAACGCAGCTGTCCAGAACGATTTACCAACCCCACGACCACCGACAACGACGTGCACATCCAATCTTAATGCCTTGAGATGTGAGGGAGGTAAATACAAAGTACCGGGCTTCGGCGTCTCGCCGAAGTTGCTGGTCTCCAACGGTGCCTCCAAGATGGCTTGGCGCAGTTGCTGGGTTTGCGTCATGACGTTGTGCTCCCATTAACAGCATTGCGTATGCCATCAATCAATGCCCCAAAAACAGACACCACTTCTTGTTCATCGATAGCAGCAAGCCGCCCTCGCAAGGAGAGTAATCCCGCAAAACTACGATGCCAGTTCACTGCCCACGGATGGTGTGGAGCGATTTCATCAACTTCGTCGAAACTCCAACCTTCACTTAAACCGCCAACCTGCCACGTACCATCAAGTCTGCGTCCAACATCGCCAATCTTGATTGGCGCAATTTCATCATAAAGCGTGTCGACGAAAACTTCATACGAATGCTCGCGCAAACCCGTAAGGTAGCCGACTCGATCAAGCTCGGGAACAATGGCCCCAACCACTTGCAATCGCTCGCGAATTTGTCGCGCGACACCCGCACGCTGCCATTGCTCGAACAACATCCGATAACCGTTCCATGTCTGCTCACCTTCCAGTGCAAAAAATAGGATCAGATTGGCACCCAATTCAGTAATACACGTAGAAGCAATTTCATCAATACCTGAGCGCGAATCGATCAGCACCACGTCGGGTTGAATTCGTTCCTCCAGACCCTGCAGCAAGCGATTTAGCCGAGAAGACCACGCCTCACGCGTTCCATTCGCCAGCAACTTGGGCATCCAGACACGGCCAAGTTTGGCAATGTACTCGCCGTGATCAGCGCCATGCGCTGGTACGACATAAATTTCTCCGTCATGGGAAAGATTACTGGTGGCGACCATGTTTTCGAAAACAACCTCTTCGTTGTCAACAAGGTCTTCAATCAGCCAATCGGTAATACCATACATAGGCTGACGTTCTCGCGGCAGCAACGCAGAAGACAAGCCGGGAGATTCGAGATCGAGATCGAGCACCAAGACACGCTTGCCCTCCTGTGCAAGATTCCAGGCCGTGGCTGCCAAAGCCGTCGAACGGCCGACACCACCCTTGATAGAGAAAAACACAATACGTGGAACGCTCTCGGTTTCTGGCGCAATGCGTGCCCAGTTGGCCTCTGTCGCCAGCCGATCCACCATCCATACATTGGTGAATCCATCTACCAAATAACTGGTTGCCCCTTGAAGCGCCTTCTCTCGGTTGGTTTCGAAAAGAATCTCGGTATTTTGCGTATAGGCGTGCTTACCCAGACATTGCATCAAGTTTGACGCCAGATTATTCCATAACAAGCGTTGTTCCCCCTCTTTGATCCGCTCAGGCAAGATCAGACGCACGCGCCCGTTGAGATCGCGATTGACGAGTAGCCAATTAGCTTCATTACTCAGCAAATCATTTAACGAGCGGCTATGAGTCTGCAGCCAATTCTGAACCGCTGGCAAAATCAAATCAAAGGTTAGAGTAGCCTCTGGACATTGTTCGAAAAGTTTTTTGTTCATACCAGTAGTCCCTCACGTTGTGCTTTCTTTATGAGTTCACAGATGGCCTCTGCACCGGCCTTGTGAAGTTGCACACTCGCTTGATTAAAGTTGGATTGGTGCGCGTAGCGGTCAGAGACATCCCAATTGTTAAATGGATTCGGCACGGGCAGTCCGTAGTCAATTCCTTCAAATTTGCCCTGGCGGTAACTCTCGAAGCGCTCCCATATCTTGTTGATGTGCTTCAAGTCCTCTTTATCCGTAGGGTTTCCCTCAGAATTGACCGTCATCCCAAATTTCACCATCAACCGCTTCAACCCACACTCTGCCGCCATACCGTAGAGTTGATCCGCATTGGCATAGCGTCTTGCTAAAAAAAGCCTTTCGGCATCGATCCAATGACGTTCATGTGCGTCCAGAAAATCCGCTTGCATATGCTCAGTTGTAAATTACGGGGTTAAGCGTGCAAGCTTGCTTGACTATCTTGATCATGAATAGGCTCCGTTGTTGTCCTTTGTTTCCTCAAAGTGCGGAATCGCAATGGCGTGCCATTCGCAATTACCCCAGAGTTTAGACCATGTTTGTGATGAATTAATGCTCCTGTCCAGTCGCAATGCGAAGCATTTCTTGCTCGCAGGGATCGGTACGTAAAATAGAATAGTAGTTGAAAAATAAGAGACACTTTTTGCAAAGAAGATAAAACAAACAACCACGCTCTAAAAATCATCTAGCCGGACTACGGAGCTTATACCAAGCCGCATAAGCCCAACAAGCCAGACAAAACCCTGTCGCGAGGTCGATAAAGGCGAAAATTAGGATGGCCGTTGCCGGGATACGGCCAATATCCGATCCGAGTAGCCAGGTAATCGCCATCGCCGTTC
>CAIWVX010000434.1 GCA_903916205.1 uncultured beta proteobacterium | reverse complement strand
TCGGTGAGTGTCATAATTCTTCCTCCGTAAAGCTAGGGAGTAGACACTGTTTTTCGGGAGTTTACAAGATCATGTCATAAGCTGTTGATAGTAAACCTTTTTATTCATTGACTTACGACATTCGCGTAAGCGATTGCCCTGAGGTATGAGCGCAGTAATCGCCCTTCGGCCGCAAGGCGAGTGAAAGAAACACGATGCGAGCGGATATAGGCGTAATGTAGAATGCCGAGCTGGCAAAGACCGACAAATCACTGGAGCGTTCCTGCCCGAGTATGAGCGTGGTCCTGGGTCACGTTGGCGACATTGGTGAGGCCGTGCGAACGGCCATCCCGTTTGAGAGAGTGAGTACAACGACGTACCCGAGCCGGCACGGCATTTCAACCCAAATGATGGAGAAAGCCATGGCCGTACGCAAGCGAGTGACATTCGAGTTGGCGCATCCCAACGCGGCAGGCATTGATATTGGCTCGGCGAGCCACTTCATTGCCGTGCCACCGGATCGGGACGAGCAACCCGTGCAGGAATTTAAAAGTTTCACGACCGACCTTGAGCAAGCGGCTGATTGGCTGGTGCATTGCGGGGTGGATACAGTGGCCATGGAATCGACGGGTGTGTACTGGATTCCGTTTTACGAACGGCTGGAAACGCGGGGTTTCAGGGTGTATCTGGTCAATGCCCGACACGTGAAGAACGTCTCCGGGCGCAAATCGGCTGTGCTCGATTGCCAATGGTTACAACAGTTGATGAGTTACGGATTGCTCTCAGGGGCGTTCCGGCCAGCGGATGACATTTGCGCCATACGCGCCCTATCGCGTCAGCGCGATAGGCTGATCGCCTCGCAAGCGCGGCACGTCCAGCCCATGCAAAAGGCGCTGACCCAGATGAACGTGCAACTGGCCAACGTGATTTCCGACATTGTTGGCGAGACCGGACAGAAGATCGTACGCGGCATCATCGCCGGTGAACGGGACGGCAAGATACTCGCGAAAATGAAGAACGCGCGCATTCGTGCCAGCGAGGGCGATATTATCAAATCGCTTCAGGGGAACTGGCGGGAAGAGCATCTGTTTGCCCTCAAGCAAGCGATGGCCTTGTTCGACGCCTATGGCACGCAATTGACTGAGTGCGACGCTAAGCTGGAAAGCATGCTGACGACCCTGACCGGCGGGGACGAACGCGAGCCGGGTACTGGGCGGCTGATCGCGCAATCCCGCAATGCCCCGAAGTTTGATGTCCGTACCGATCTGTTTCGCTTGTGCGGCGTGGATTTGACGCGCATCAACGGCATCAACCCGCCGACGGCCTTCAAGGTGATTGCCGAAGTCGGCCCCGACATGTCGCGATTCAAGAGCGCCAAGCACTTCGCCTCCTGGCTGGGGCTATGTCCGGGCACGAAGATTTCGGGCGGCAAAGTGCTCTCGGGGGCCTCCAAGCGCTCCGCCAACCGTGCGGCGCAAGCCTTGCGTCTGGCCGCTGCCGCGCTGCACAAGAGCCAGTCAGCGCTCGGTGCTTACTTTCGCCGCCTCGCCGCTCGACTTGATCGCGCCAAGGCGATTACTGCTACGGCCCACAAGCTCGCCCGCCTGATCTATACCCTGTTGACCAAGGGCGAAGAATACACGGATCAAGGTCAAGCGTACTACGAGGAACGTTACCGCGAACGCGTCATGCATCACCTCGCCAAGCGCGCCGAGAAAATGGGCATGCAGCTTGTGCCAATGCCTCAAGCAGCCTAAAAACAATGTACAAAATCATGGGGTTAAATTGTGTTTCTTGACTTTCCGTCGGGAGAAAAACGAGGGTTTCTAACGTCACTCTCCTCTGCCGCATGGGCGCCTACCATCAAGGCGAATGCACCAATCCGCAGATGAAGCACCAAACGAATGAGCCTCCCTGTCATATTTTTTTCCATAATAATTCCCCCAAAAAATATTGTAAATCGATCCCCCGTCGAAAACCGATTCTAATTCCGTCGTGACTTTCCGGCGTATACTTCAGCCTCTTGTGACCACGACGCCTTTTTTACGTCAAATGACTGTCAAAACACCTTCCTCTGTAATTGAAAAAAATGCCGATAGTTTAGGCCAGGTATTCACGCCGCCAGCGATCGTTGATTGCATGCTCAAACTGATCCGCAATAAGGGCCGCGTCCTTGAACCGTCGTGTGGTGACGGGGCGTTTCTCAGGCATTTTCCACAGGCTATGGGCATTGAAATTGATCCGCGTCAGGCGCCTTCCGGGGCGCGTGTTATGGATTTTTTCGAACTTTCTGCCGACAAAATGTTCGACACGATTATCGGTAACCCGCCCTACGTTCGCTATCAGGATATTCCTTCGAGTACTCGAAGCCTCATGCGCAGGACGGTGCTTGATGCACGCGCTAATCTCTATCTATTTTTCATCGAAAAATGCCTGCGCCATTTAGCGCCGGGAGGCGAGTTGATTTTCATCACCCCGCGTGATTTTTTGAAAGCGACCTCAGCCGTTCCGTTAAATCAAAGGCTGTTTGCCGAGGGCAGCATGACTGATTTTATTGATCTCGGTGATCTACACCTCTTTGATGGGGCAACACCTAACTGCGCGATCTGGCGCTTCGAACAAGGGCAATTTTCTCGACGCACCCGCTACGCCAGTCTGGGCAGTGCGGATGGGCGTCTGGCGCTCGACAATCCGCCTTGGGAAGAACGTCGTTTTCTTGAAAGTAGCGGGCATTTGCTGTTTACTCGCCACGAGTATGCGTTGCAACTTTCCGACATTGCCTTTGTTAAAGTTGGAGCCGTCTCGGGGGCCGATGAGCTGTATACCAGCGACAAATTGGGCAACCGGGAATTTGTCTGTTCGTCCACGGCGGCTAATGGTCAGACGCGAAAAATGATCTGGTGCGAACCCGGTGAAAGCGTGCCGCAAGCCCTTTTGCCGCATAAAGAACGGCTGATTTCACGGCGTATCCGGCCCTTTGACGAATCCAATTGGTGGCAATGGGGGCGAGGTTATCACCAGACGACGCAATGCCGGGTTTACGTGAATAACAAAACGCGCCGAGCGCAACCTTTTTTTGTCCATGATTGTCTGAATTACGACGGTTCAGTGATGGCCATTTTCCCCCGAGATCCAACGGTCGACGCGCAGGCTTTGGCGGATGCTCTGAATGAGGTTGACTGGGGTGATCTCGGCTTTATTTGCGACGGGCGTTTTCTGTTTACGCAACGCAGTCTGGAATTAAGCCCGCTGCCAAAATCCTTCCTATCGTTCAAACCAAAAGTCGGGACGTGTGGGTCGGAGCGTCAAGAAATTATTCTGAAATGATCAACGCATCTTTTCAGGTCTGATTGGAGTTACAGCATGGTTCCGCATCTGAAGACCGCACTTAACGGCCCTTTACTCGAACTTGAGGCGAAATTTCTCGATGCCGCACCGGACATCGAACGCTGGCTACGCCACCAGTGGCAGGAACATACGCCGCCGTTTTACGGCTCGGTTGACCTGCGCAATTCGGGCTTCAAGCTGGCTCCGGTGGACATGAACTTGTTTCCCGGCGGTTTCAACAATCTGAACTCGGCTTTCTTGCCGCTCTGCGTCCAAGCCGCGATGACCGCCATCGAAAAAATCTGTCCAAATGCCAAAAGCCTGTTGCTGATCCCCGAAAGCCATACGCGCAATCTGTTTTATCTCCAGAATGTGGCTCAACTGGTTGCCATACTGCGCCTGACCGGGCTGGACGTGCGACTTGGATCACTCTCGCCCGACATCGAAAAACCAACGTCGCTGGAGTTGCCCAATGGGACTTCGCTACTGCTCGAACCGCTGGTCAGAACCCCGTACCGACTGGGTCTGGCGGGCTTTGATCCCTGTGCCGTTCTACTCAACAATGATTTGACGGCAGGCATTCCTGATATTCTGAAACATCTCAACGAACAATTTGTGTTGCCGCCGTTACATGCCGGCTGGGCGGTGCGGCGCAAGTCAAACCACTTTGTCGCCTACGATGAAGTGGCGGATGATTTTGCCAAATTGGTCGGCATTGATCCTTGGCAGATCAACCCTTATTTTTCGGTGTGCAACAGCGTTAATTTCCACGACCGGCAGGGCGAAGAATGTTTGGCTGCCAATGTGGATGCGGTGCTCACACTCATTCGCGAAAAGTATAATGAATACGGCATCAATGAAACGCCGTATGTGGTCGTCAAAGCCGATGCCGGAACCTACGGCATGGGCATCATGACGGTCAAAGATGCCTCCGAGATCGTCGGACTCAATCGTAAGCAACGCAACAAAATGTCGATCATCAAAGAAGGGACGAATGTCACTCAGGTGATCATTCAAGAAGGCGTTCATACCTTCGAGCGCGTCGGTAAAGACGACAAAGAAGGCGTTGCCGAACCGGTTGTTTACATGATCGACCGCTTTGTCGTCGGCGGTTTTTACCGCGTGCATTCCGGGCGCGGCAAAGATGAAAATCTCAATGCGCCGGGGATGCACTTCGAGCCGCTGGCCTTCGAAACCAGTTGTTCATTGCCCGACCAGTACCAGACTCCAGATGCCCCACCAAACCGTTTTTATGCCTACGGCGTGGTGGCTCGATTGGCTCAGCTCGCCGCCTCACTTGAACTTGAACGCACAGAACCGATAGAGGGATAGCAAAATGCGCTTAGCCTTCATTCTTGATCCGCTCGATTCGCTGCGGGCTTATAAAGATTCTAGTATCGCCATGATGCGTGCGGCACAGGCCGCAGGCCATGCCGTCTGGGCGATTCAACAACCGGCCATTCACTCTTCTCCGCTGCATGGCGTGTGTGCCGAGGCTCAGCATCTGGAGTTGCTTGACGATGAGGGCGACTGGTTTATTGAAGTGGCCCGACATGTCGTTCCTTTGCGCGACTTCTCCGCAGTGGTCATGCGCAAAGACCCTCCGTTTGACATCGAATACATCACCACAACCTGGCTTCTTGAACGTGCTGAAGCCGAGGGCGCACATGTTTTCAACCGGCCCCAAGCCTTGCGCGATCATTCTGAAAAACTGTCGATTCTCGAATTCCCGAAGCTTTGCGTACCGACGCTGGTGGCGCGTGAGGCGGGGCTAATTCACGCCTTCATTGATAGCCATCAAGACGTGATCCTCAAGCCGCTCGACGGCATGGGCGGTAGCCAGATTTTCCGTGTGCGCCAGAACGACCCCAACCGCAACGTAATTGTCGAAACGCTGACCCACGAAGGGCAGCGGACGATCATGGCGCAACGCTACATTCCCGAAATTGCTGACGGTGATAAACGGATCCTGCTGATTGATGGCGAGGTCGTGCCGTATTGTTTGGCTCGCCTCCCGAAAGCCGGTGAGACACGCGGCAATCTAGCGGCAGGTGGAACCGGCGTAGCGCGAGAACTGATGCCGCGTGACCGGGAAATCGCCACGTCGCTCGCCCCGATACTGGCCGCACGCGGACTATTTTTAGTCGGCATTGACGTGATCGGCTCTTGGCTGACTGAAATCAATGTGACCAGCCCGACGTGCATGGTCGAGATTGGCAACCAGACCGGTTTTGATGCGGCGATGATGTTCATTACCGCGTTGGAAAATAAATGTTCGGCTTACGTTTAGCCTTTTTTTCACTGTGTCTTATCGGCTTGTCGGCGTGTAATAAAGCGCCGTTGCATCATCAGGAATCTTTCGTTTTCGGCACTCGCGTTGAAATTCTGGTGGCCGGTCTTGATGAAGCCAAGGCCCATCGAGCGACCGCCGCCGCATTGCGCGAATTTGATCGTCTGCATCGCACTTATCACGCCTGGCAACCGTCGGCGTTGAGTGCGCTTAATTCTGCCATCGCGGCAGGAAAAACCGCCGTAGTTAAACCCGAAATGGCCGCTTTACTGGCCGATGCACAAAGGTTTTCCGCGCTTAGTGAAGGCCTTTTCGATCCCGGCATTGGCCGCTTGATCAGCTTATGGGGTTTTCAATCGGACGAATTCAAGTCGGTGCGGCCCGACCCCGAGAAGCTTGCCACCTGGCGTTTAGCTCAGCCTGGCATAGCCGATCTCAAGCTTAAAGGCGATCAGGTGAGCAGTGCTCAAACTCAGCTAGCCATTGATTTTGGCGGTTATCTCAAAGGCGTGGCACTGGATCGAGCCGCCGCGATATTGCGCGAGCAGGGCGTAAATAATGCCTTGATTAACATTGGCGGCAACGTCCTAGCCTTGGGTAGCAAAAACGGCGAGCCTTGGCGTGTCGGTATTCAACACCCACGCCAAGCCGGGCCAATAGCCACCGTGGCCCTTCTGGATGGCGAGGCCATCGGGACTTCCGGCGATTATCAACGCTATTTTGAACTGGATGGAAAACGCTACTGCCATCTGCTGGATCCCCGTAGCGCAGAGCCGGTGATGCACACTCAGGCGCTCACGGTGCTCATCGCGCCGGGCGCTGAAGCGGGAAAGATGTCGGATATGAGTTCCAAACCGCTATTCATCAGCGGTGAACGCTGGCCAGAATTAGCCACAAAACTCGGCATAAACCAAGTTTTGCGAATTGACGCCAAAGGCCACCTACAGGTCAGCAAAACGCTGTTTAAACGGCTTGAATTTGTTGGCGGCAAGCCGCAAGAAATTGAAATCATTCCCTGAATCGTTGGCCGGTTTTCCGATTCGCTTAGAATCCCTTAGAATGGCAATGAGTAGTCAAGCTCAAAGCAACAGCAATGCTTCACTACCTAGGTGCCAACACACAAAATTTCACCAAGAAAAAACGGTCATTATCTGGGTGTTTTTGAGTGAGCTAGGGTCTGGATGGTTCGCTGTTTTACCTTGACTGCAAGACTAACAGGACGAAGTAATGATAGGTATCCTATTGATAACGCATGGTAGTTTTGGTGAAAGTCTAATTCAGAATGTCTGCCATATTTTGAACAAGCGTCCGTCTTTAATCAGTCAGTTTGGTGTCGCCGCACAGGACGATCCGCTGGACGTTTTGCCGATGGCTAAGGCGCTGCTGCATGAGGTAGACGAAGGTGATGGGGTGCTGGTTATGACCGACATCCTAGGTTCTACGCCGTCCAACTTAGCCCTTAAGTTGCTTGAGCCGGGGCGGTTTGAGGGGGTTGCCGGGGTCAGTTTGCCGATGTTGCTACGGGCGCTGACTTACCGTAAAAATGCAATGGATGTTCTGGTAACAAAAGCCATCAGCGGTGGTCGCGATGGGGTCATTAACATGCACCGGCTTTAACCGGACTACTCACGGGAAATTGTAATGGCACGTGCTGAATTAGAAATCGTCAACAAGCTGGGCTTGCATGCTCGCGCATCGGCCAAACTGACCCAACTCGCAAGCAGTTTTTCTTGCGAAGTCTGGATGGAAAAGGGCACTCGCCGCATCAACGCCAAAAGCATTATGGGCGTAATGATGCTGGCCGCAGGCAAAGGATCGAAGGTCGTCCTTGAAACCAGCGGGCCTGACG
Source organism: uncultured beta proteobacterium (assembly GCA_903916205.1). Lineage (GTDB taxonomy): Bacteria > Pseudomonadota > Gammaproteobacteria > Burkholderiales > Rhodocyclaceae > Propionivibrio. The sequence goes on along the minus strand of CAIWVX010000434.1, from coordinate 14,752 downwards.
AGCAGGCGGCAATTGAGGCGCTGAGCAAGCTGATTGCCGATAAGTTTGGCGAAGGGGAATAAGCAGGCATGAGTTTCACTCTGCACGGACTGGCCGTATCTGGGGGCATTGCCATTGGTCAGGCACATCTTATTTCGCAAGCGACGCTTGAGGTGTCTCACCTGATTATTCCACCGCGCATGGTGGAGAAGGAAGTCATTCGTTTCGAGACGGCGCTGAGCAGCGTGCGCAACGAATTCACCACGATGCGCGTCAACATGGAGCATTCACCGACCGACATCGGCGCCTTCATTGACCTGCACCTCATGATTCTCTCCGACCCCGAATTGGCGGAAGTTCCCATACAAATTATCCGCGAGCGCCGTTGCAATGCCGAATGGGCGCTTGTGCAGCAGATGCAACTGCTGGTGGCGCAATTCGATCAAATCGACGACATGTACATGCGCGAACGCAGTTACGACGTGCGTCAGGTCGTCGAGCGCGTCGTCCGTGAACTGCTCGGTCATCCCAATCATGTCAGTGGAAAATCGGGGAAAAATCCTAAAGGGGAAAACCTGATTGTCGTCGCTCACGACCTTTCCCCAGGGGATGTGATGGCCTTCAAAGATCGCCATTTTGCCTCGTTTGTAACCGACGTCGGTGGGGCCACCTCACATACTGCGATTCTTGCCCGAGGCATGGGCATCCCCGCTGTACTCGGTTTACACAATGCCCGCCACCTGATTCGCGACCAGGAAATTATTATTGTTGACGGCAGCCGGGGCGTGCTGATCGTTAATCCTTGCCAGCGTGTTCTTGAAGAGTATCAGCTCAAAAAAAGCCAACTTGAGATTGAGCGTTCAAAATTAAAACTCCTTAAAACTGCCCACGCCACTACGCTCGATAGGATAGAAATCGATTTGCTCGCTAATATCGAGGAGCCGAGCGATGTCGCTGCGGCCCTCGAAAGTGGGGCCATCGGGGTGGGTCTGTTCCGCACTGAATTTATTTTTCTCGGACGGGGCGACATGCCCAGCGAAGAGGAACAATTCGAGGCTTACCGCAAGGTTGTTAAGGGAATGGATGGCCGCCCGGTAACGATCCGTACCTTTGATCTGGGGAACGATAAGAGTATTCACGCTGACGAAACGACGGAAGACAGAAAGCGCGAAAATCCGGCGCTCGGATTGCGTTCGATCCGCCTATCGTTGACCGCCCCACGCTCATTTCAGGCGCAATTACGCGCCATTTTACGGGCTTCAAAACTGGGCAAGGTCAATATTTTGATTCCGATGCTTTCGCACGCGCATCAGGTTGATCAAACCCTAGCCGCTCTTGAACAAGCCAAGTCCAGCTTGCGCAGAGACAAAATGGCCTTTGATGAAAATATCAAAATCGGTGGCATGATTGAAGTTCCTGCCGCCGCGCTGGCGGTCGGTGTTTTCCTACGCCGTCTCGATTTTCTTTCCATCGGCACCAACGATTTGATTCAGTACACCTTGGCGATCGACCGTACCGATGAACAAGTCTCAAACCTCTACGACCCGCTGCATCCGGCTGTCCTGACCTTGCTGTCGCATATTATCAGCCGCGCCAACAAGGCCAAAGTTCCGGTCTCCATGTGTGGCGAACTGGCCGGTGACGCCAGCTTAACCCGACTTTTGCTCGGCATGGGTCTGCGCCAGTTTTCAATGCACCCAGCGCAAATTCCAGAGATTAAACAACGCGTTAAGCAAAGCGACGTGTCGCAACTCACGCCGCTTGTTCGGCGCATTTTGCGCCTTGAAGAATCTGTCAAAATCCAGGAACAGATTGAACGTCTGAATAGGTGAGCTGTTCAGGATAGTGATCAATGAATACGGCTAGAGCGGGGTCAGCCCAGTCCGCTTGTTCGCGGCCCAATGGGTTTGTTTTTTGATGCGATAAGGTATGTCAACAGAGAATTCAGTGGGATTCGTTGTTCCGCAACGGGTTGGCTTCAATGAGCCAATCACCTTAAAAAGCGGAGCGCAGTTGCCGGGGTTTGAACTCGTTTTTGAAACCTACGGTCAGCTTAATGCGTCTGGTTCAAACGCCGTTCTGGTTTGTCACGCGCTTTCTGGCGGGCACCATGTGGCCGGAATGTACGCCGACAACCCGAAGAATATCGGCTGGTGGGATAACCTAGTTGGCCCTGGCAAACCGCTCGACACCAACAAATTTTTTGTCGTTGGCGTCAATAATCTGGGGGGCTGTTATGGCACCACCGGCCCGCTGTCGCTTAACCCCGAAACCGGCAAACGTTACGGGGCCGACTTCCCGATGGTTACCGTCGAGGATTGGGTGGCGGCGCATGCCCGTCTGGCGGATCATCTCGGCATCGACACTTGGGCCGCCGTCATGGGCGGCAGTCTTGGTGGAATGCAGGCGCTGGAATGGTCGTTACAGTTCCCGGATCGAATTCGTCACGCGATGGTGATTGCTTCGGCCCCCAAGCTTTCGGCGCAGAACATCGCTTTCAATGAAGTGGCGCGTCAAGCCATCATCTCCGACCCCGAGTTTCACGGCGGCCACTATGCCGAACGTGGCGTCATTCCGACCAATGGCTTGCGACTGGCCCGTATGGTCGGGCATATCACCTACCTTTCCGACAGCCAGATGGGTGACAAATTCGGTCGCCAGCTATGCCACGGCGAACACCGTTTTAGCTATGACGCCGACTTTGAGATCGAATCTTACCTGCGTTATCAGGGCGACAAATTTGCCGGTTTCTTTGACGCCAATACCTATCTGATTACCACCAAGGCCCTCGATTACTTCGATCCGGCTTTCGCCTACAACGATGATCTGGCGGCGGCCCTAGCGCGTGCCAAGGCCAGTTTCTTTGTCGCCAGTTTCTCGACCGACTGGCGCTTTTCGCCGTCGCGTTCGCGCGAGATTGTCTTTGCCCTGATGAAGAACCGTCATCGTGTGGCCTATGCCGAAATTGATTGCGACGCCGGTCATGATTCGTTCCTGCTCGATGACACGCATTATCACGCCGTTCTTCGGGCCTATCTGGAGAACATCAAGGTATGAACATCAATCAACTGACCAAGCATGAACGCGAGCGTTTTGACTTCGCTGTGATTGCTGACTGGATTCCTCAAGGCGAACGCGTCCTTGACCTCGGTTGTGGCGACGGAACTCTGCTGCGTTATCTCAGCGAAACCAAGGGCATCGAAGGCTACGGCGTCGAAATTGACCCCGAAAGCGTGCTTCATTGCCTCCAGAATGGCGTCAATGTGATCCAGATCGACATTGAAGGCGGCCTTTCCGGCTTCGAAGATCAGTCGTTCAATCATGTCATCATTTCCCAAGCCTTGCAGACGATGCACGCCACCGAAGCCATTCTTGGCGAAATGTTACGAGTCGCCGGGGAAGCCGTCGTCAGTTTTCCAAATTTCGCTTACCGAGCCAACCGCGCGGCGATTGCCGAGGGCCACATGCCGGTTTCGGAAGACCTCCCCTACCAATGGTATGACACGCCCAATGTGCGCTTTTTTACCCTCGCCGACTTCGAAGCGCTATGCGACAAACTAGGCATCGAAATTCGTGAGCGACTGGCGTTTGACGAAGCTGGCGAACCGGTAAGCGACGACCCAAACCTTAACGGCAGCCTGGCTTTTTACCGTCTGGGCCGCAAAGCCTGAGCGCTTGTGAAGAAATCAAACGTCCACCGCGAAGGCGCAAAGGTGCCAAGGGGTCGCAAAGAAAACCGTTTAACCTCATGGGTGCCTGTGTCCCCCACGAGGATTTTCTGCGGGGCGCGTTTTCTTTGCCGCTTTGCGCCTTGGCGGTGAGGCGAGGTTTTTTCTGATGCCACGAAAAGTGCCCGATTGGCTGGCGGTGCTGTTAACCCGCAAAATGCTGATCTGTATCTTCACTGGCTTCAGCTCCGGGCTGCCGCTTTATCTGCTGCTCAACCTGCTTCCGGCTTGGTTACGTAGCGAAGGCGTCAATCTCAAGACCATCGGTTTTTTTGCCCTGATCCAATTTCCCTATACGTGGAAATTTCTCTGGTCACCGATCCTTGATCGCTATGCCTTGCCGATCCTTGGGCGTCGGCGTAGTTGGTCCTTACTCATGCAGATTGGTTTACTGCTGTGCATGGGTTTACTCGGCCGCCTTTCACCCGGCACCGACATTGTTCCGGTGCTCTGGTTGGCGGCTTTGCTGGCGCTATTTTCTGCCACCCAAGATATCGCCCTTGACGCCTACCGGCGCGAACTGTTGAACGAAACCGAACTGGGTCTAGGCAACGCCGTGCATGTTAATGCCTATCGCCTGGCCGGTCTGGTGCCCGGATCGTTGTCGCTGATCCTGGCCGACCTCTTGCCGTGGTCGCAAGTTTTCTGGATTACTGCAATTTTTATGCTGCCCGGAATGGTTATGGTGCTGCTGGTCAAAGAACCGCTGGCCGCCTTTGCTGCACCAAAAACATTGCGTCAGGCGGTGGTCGAACCTTTCCATGAATTTATAGGCCGCAATGGATTGCGCGGAGCGATCTTGGTGCTGGCCTTCATTTTTCTTTATAAGCTCGGAGACTCGCTGTGTACCGCGCTGGCGACACCGTTCTACCTTGATATGGGATTTACCAAAACCGACATCGGTCTAATCGCCAAACACGCCGGCTTGTGGCCGGCGGTCATTGGCGGACTGCTCGGCGGACTGTGGATGGTGCGTCTGGGAATTAACCGCGCTTTGTGGCTGTTTGGCGTGGTGCAACTGGTCTCGATTCTCGGCTTTGCCTGGCTGGCCTGGCTGGGGCCACAAGCCACCATCGCGCTCGATCAACGACTAACTCTAGCCGCAGTCATCGGCCTTGAAGCGCTGGGCGTTGGGCTAGGCACCGCCGCCTTCGTGGCCTTCATCGCCCGGACGACGCACCCGGCTTACACGGCCACCCAATTTGCGCTGTTTACCAGCTTGGCCGCCGTCCCCCGTACCTTTATCAACGCCTCGGCGGGCTGGTTAGTCGAAAGTCTGGGCTGGTTCTCTTTCTTCTTGCTATGCGTGGCGCTGGCCGTACCCGGCATGTTATTGCTCGCACAAGTCGCCCCCTGGAACAGTCCCCAGACACTGGCTGGAGAAGACCGTGCCGATTGATTCTCAAGATAATTCAAAGCGCGTTGAAGCACTGCTTAATGCAGCTCAAACGCTTTCGTCCGAGGTTGAAAACCTCCATTTTTCTCCGCCGGTTTCACATATCTACAATCCACTGACTTACGCTTGGGGGCCGCACGAAATATACCTGCGTCGCTTTGGTGCCCATCGTAAGAAAATAATCTTTCTCGGAATGAATCCAGGCCCCTTCGGTATGGTGCAATGCGGCATCCCTTTTGGCGAGATTTCGGCGGTACGCGATTGGATGGGTATCGAAACGACGGTCAAAAAACCGGCGGCTGAAAACCCCAAACGACCCATCGAAGGCTTTGCTTGCACCCGTTCGGAAGTCAGTGGCCGCCGTCTCTGGAGTTTATTCCAGCAGCGTTATGGCAATGCTGAAGATTTCTTTGCCGAGCACTTCGTTGCCAATTATTGCCCTCTGGCTTTCTTTGATCAAGCCCGGAACATCACTCCAGACAAGCTGCCTTCGAGTGAGTCCGAACCACTCTATGCGGCGTGCGATGACCATCTGCGGAAAATCATCATGGCCTTGGCGCCACAATGGGTGATTGGCGTCGGCGGATTTGCCGAAACTCGGGCCAGCAAAGCACTGGCTGGAATAGACGTGCGTATCGGAAAAATATTACACCCCAGCCCAGCCAGCCCGGCGGCTAACCGGGGCTGGGCGGAAGCCGCCAGCACGCAGTTAGCGGCGCTCGGCCTTTGGCTTTAATCCGTTACCATTAAAACCTAAAAACTCTATCAAACACGCTTCAACACAGAGATTATCGAGGAAAACCTTATTGACCCTCGACGCATTCTCGGATTTATAGCTTAGCTGAAACCGACGACACATGACGGGTGCGCTCATTGCGCCGGTGATCTAGCCACCAAGCATAAAGCGGAAGGAGTATTGCGGAACCGGGCAACATTAGAAACAGCAGATACGGTGAGATGCGCGAGAGAATACGCAACTGCGCCAGCAACTCAGCCTTTTCATCGGCTGTCCAACAGTCTCCATTGCGATGCTTCATTAAAAGTGGCATCAAACCACGTATCCGCACGAGATCAGCGACAAATGCCTTGGCTTGTTTTTTCTGCGAACTCAACAGGCGCGAAACGATGCCACGGCTATCGCCATTTTTATTCTCAGTGGCCATTAAAACAGTCCGCTGAACGGCAAGCGTTCTCGCAATGAACGCCAAGTTTTCCAGATAAAAAATCCACGTTTAGCCAGGACGATGATTCGTCGGCCTTTCAGGACAAAGAGCACGGTTATAGCCAGAGCCGTTAGGCCGGGATGGCTTTTGATATAAGCCAGCCCCGCCTTGGCATAGCCGATACCACGATCGGTCTTATCCAATACCGCATGCACCGGCTGCATGTCTTCGCGCAGATACGCCCGCTCGAGCGCAATCCGCTCTAGCAAACGACCGCGCTGAACGAGCACTTCAGTCAGGGTTTTCATTGTTACCTACGACCGCTTTCAACTGGCGCAGGTCTTCCTGCAATTCGGCGAGGCTTGCGGCAAACATCTTCTCAGGCCGATTAATGGCTCGCTTAAATAGTGCGAAGAAAACGAAGCTAAAAAACAGAAAGAACACGCCTGACGCGCCAAGAACGAAGAGTCGATTGTCCCAAAATAAAGCGGTAAGAAAGAGAGTCGCAATCAGCAGACCGGCCGCCAAACAAAAAACCAGACCCAAAATAGCGATGAGCAGATTGACGGCGCGTAGTTTCTCTTCTTCGATCTCGTTAGCCAAAAGGGCGAGTCGCGTTTCCCCACTGGACAGGACGGTGGCCGCAATGTTTTTGAGAGCGGAAAACAGCCCGCCCCCTTCACCGCCCGGTATGTCTTTCATGCAGAAGCTCCGGCTTAGCGACGCGCAAGAATGGCGCCAAGCAGCAAGCCAACACCGGCCGCAATACCCACCGCCTGCCAGGGGTTTGCGCAGACGTACTCATCCGCCGCCAGTGCCGCCGCCTTAGTTTGGTCGTAAACCATTTCTTCCGCTTCTTCGAGACGCAATTTGGCATGATTTAGACGCTCACTAATGCGCTTACGCAGTTCTGCCATTTTTTCGCCAGCAACATCGGCAGTGGCACGCAAAATTTCTTCAGCGTCAGCAACGACAATTTTCATGTCAGCCACGAGTTTTTCTTTGTTTGAACACGACAGATCGGAACAATCAGACATAGCAGGCCTCTTGGTAAGGGATATAAACAAGGGAAAAGCACCCTGATACGGGATGCAGCAGGGAACACCCGCTCAGGTTAGCGAATTTGTCCGCACAGATCAATCTCTCCGAGTCTAGGAAATGGCTGTATTGGCATTCGCGTTTGTCCTGCAATAGCGTTAAAGCGCCGTCGAAATCGTTTCAAATTATGGTTTAATTCGCTTCATGAATGCAAACACCCATCCCTTGCCCCGCGCCTTTCCTTCTTCCGCAGAGGTTTCTTTTAAAACAATTGCGCTGATCGGGAAATACCACAGTCCTGAAATTTCCGAATCCTTGAATTCGTTGGCTAAGTATCTTCATCAACGCGGGGTGGCGGTTGTCGTCGAAAAAGATACGGTGATCAATTCTGAGCCGCTGGCTGACATGCAGAGGTGGGAAAGTTGCGATTTCGCGGCGATTGGTGAACGTGCTGATCTGGCTATTGTGCTGGGTGGCGACGGCACCATGCTCAATGCGGCACGGCAACTCGCGCGTTACCGGGTGCCGCTCGTTGGTGTTAATCAAGGGCACTTGGGTTTCATGACGGATATTGCCCGCAACGAAATGTTGAGTTGCATGGACGATTTGTTGAGTGGAAAGTTCCTAGCGGAATACCGCTTGCTGCTTGATGTTGAGGTGCTGCGTGGGGGAGAAAATATCGCCTCCAGTCTGGCGCTTAATGATGTTGTTGTTGATAAGGGGGCGATTGGCCGACTCATCGAGTTTGAGCTTTTTATCGACGGGGAGTTTATTTACAACCTGCGCTCGGATGGGTTGATTATTTCTACGCCAACGGGTTCGACGGCTTATTCATTGTCGGCCAATGGGCCGATTCTGCACCCTCATGTGGCCGCAATTGCACTGGTGCCACTTTGCCCCCATTCTTTGACTAACCGGCCGATTTTGGTCAGTGATCGCAATGAGATCGAGATTCGTATTGTTCGCGCAACAGATTCACGGGCGCACTTTGATGGTCAGGTAACCATTGATCTGAATCCCGGTGATCGCGTGCGTATTCGTCGGGCGGAATGCTCAATCTGTCTTCTTCATCCCCCCGGTTACAGCTACTTCGCCATGTTGCGCCAGAAATTGCACTGGAGTGAGCACCCCAACGTCTTCCAAGCGGCCATGAAAGGTTCCGCCTGATTATGTTGCGTCATGTGACGATCCGGGATTTTGTTTTGGTTGATCACCTTGAGCTTGAGTTCAAGGCAGGTTTTGGCACGCTGACCGGCGAGACCGGCGCAGGGAAATCCATTTTGGTGGATGCGTTGGCTTTTGCGTTGGGCGAACGTGCGGATGTCGGCTTGATTCGTACCGGCAGTGATCGCGCTGAGGTTTCTGCCGAATTTGATTTGCAGGATTCACCGCAGGCTGAAGCGTGGTTGTGTCAGCATGATTTTGATCTCGGCGAGGGCTTGTTATTGCGTCGTGTGGTCGATGCCAATGGGCGTTCACGAGCCTATCTTAATGGTTCGCCGGTCACTGTTCAGCAGTTGAAGGAAGTTGCTGAATCGTTGGTTGATATTCATGGACAACATGCCCATCAATCGCTACTACGCGCTGAAGCGCAGCGGTCGCTGCTGGATTCACATGCACGGCTCACGCCACTGCTGGGGGAAGTGGCGGCCGCTTGGCGTCTATGGCGAGAGTGCAAGGTGCTTCTTGATGCAGCGAAGGGCGGCGCTGAGGCGCTGGCGCAGGAGCGTGAACAGCTTGAATGGCAGGTTCGCGAGTTGGAGACCCTGAGCTTTTCGCTTGATGAATGGAACAGCTTGAACATTGAGCATAAGCGTCTAGCCCATGCCTCCAGTTTGGTTGAAGGGGCGCGTTTTTCTTTAGCGCTTTTGTCCGAAGGTGATGCCGCCTGCGAGGTGCAGGTTGATACGGTTGCCCGACGACTTGATTCGCTGGCTGAGTTCGATGCTTCTTTAGCTGAGGTGGCCGCACTGTTAAAGTCAGCGCAGACCGAACTGGCGGAGGCCGTTTCAGCCTTACGCCGATATGCTGATCGGGTTGAGCTGGATCCACAACGTTTAGGCGATATCGAACGGCGGATTGAGGCGGTGCTCGGCTGTACACGAAAATTCAGAACCACTCCGGAGGAGTTATCGCTCTTGCTTGCCCGTTGGCAAGAACGCTTAGCTGTTCTTGGTGAAAGCGCCGACATTGCCGCCCTTGAGGCGCGTGTTGCTGTTGCGGAAAAAGGCTACCGAGAACTGGCGGCCCAGTTGTCGGAAAATCGGGCCAAAGCGGCGCAGCTTCTGGGGGCCGAAGTCAGTCGAGTTATGCAGCAACTGGCGCTGGGTGGCGGACGTTTCGAGATTGGTTTGTTGCCCATAGAAAATGGCTCCGTGCATGGTTTAGAACAGATTGAATTCCGTATGGCGGGTTTATCGGGGAATGAATCACGCCCTTTATCCAAGGTCGCCTCTGGCGGAGAGTTGTCGCGGATCAGTCTGGCGATTCAGGTCGTTACCAGCCAAGCGGCCAGTGTGCCGACGCTCATTTTTGACGAAGTGGATGTTGGAATCGGCGGTGGCGTAGCCGAGGTCGTTGGTCGCCTGTTGCGTGAGTTAGGGCGTGAGCGACAAGTGTTGTGCGTGACTCATTTGCCGCAGGTTGCTGCGCGAGCCAACTGGCAATGGCAGGTGATAAAAAGTACCGAAGAAGGGCGAGTACGTAGCCGGGTTGAGACGCTTAACGAAGAGGCACGGATTGAAGAAATTGCGCGTATGCTTGGCGGGGTTGAAATTACGCCGATTACGCGGCAGCACGCGAAAGAAATGTTAGACCTTTAAAACCGCAGGGTTGAATTTTTTATAACGTCCCCCATTTAGTGCGCAATATGAGTAATCCAACCAAAACACTTTTTGGCTTTGAGCAGGTCGCTGAGGCAGAAAAGGCCAGAAGAGTCGCTGAAGTCTTCGACTCAGTCGTTCAGCGGTATGATGTCATGAATGACCTGATGTCTGGGGGTATGCACCGGCTATGGAAATCGTTCACCCTGGCGCGTAGTGGAGTTCGTGAAGGCTCTCGCGTGCTTGATGTCGCCGGCGGTACCGGTGATCTTTCGCTGTCATTTTCAAAAAAAGTCGGCAAAACGGGGCAAGTATGGCTGACCGATATTAATAATTCTATGCTGACGCATGGACGTGATCGCCTCTGCGACAAGGGCTTTATGTTGCCTGTTGCGCAGTGTGATGCTGAAAAACTGCCGTTCCCCGATGATTATTTTGACTGCGTAACAGTCGCCTTTGGTCTTCGTAACATGACGCACAAGGAGGTGGCGCTGGCCGAAATGCATCGCGTTTTGCGTCCTGGAGGGCGCTTATTGGTTTTAGAATTTTCACAAATATGGAGACCACTGGCACCCATTTATGATTTTTATTCATTGAATATAATCCCTTATATCGGTGAATTGATTACTCAAGATTCGGCGAGTTATCGTTATCTTGCAGAGTCCATTCGTGTACACCCGGATCAAGAAACGCTTAAAAGTATGTTAGAACAGGCCGGTCTTGAAAAAGTTGAATACTTCAACCTCACCCTTGGGGTTGTCGCTTTGCATCGCGGTTTTAAATTTTGATGGAGATAGTTATGAAAAAATTATTTTTGGCTTTTTTTGTGTCGATTATGGCGTTAGGTCTAAGCGTAGGTCAGGCCGAAGCGGCGCGATTGGGAGGGGGGAAATCTGTCGGTATGCAACGTCAATCTGTGGCACCGACTCCCGCCCGTCAAGCCACTGCGGCACCCGCCGCACCGGCAGCCGCTCCAGCGGCAGCACCTAAACGGAACTGGCTTGGCCCGCTTGCTGGACTTGCTGCAGGTCTAGGCATTGCGGCATTACTCTCGCATTTTGGCATGGGCGAAGGCATGGGCAACATCCTGATGATTGGATTGCTGGTAATGGCCGCCGTTTTTATCTTCAAGATGTTGTTTCGCCGTAATTCATCGAACGCGCCAGAACCGATGCAATACGCTGGGAATTTGAATACGGGCGTGGTGCCACCATCACCAAGCGAATCCTATTCCGGGTCAAGCGCACCCGCTTTAGTTGCTCAGCCTATGTCGCTTCCAGAAGGGTTTGATACGGAAGCTTTTCTACGCATTGCCAAGCTCAACTTTATCCGCTTGCAAGCCGCCAATGACGCCAAGAATCTTGATGACATTCGTGAATTTGTCAGTCCTGAAATGTTTGCCGAGATCTCAATACAGATTGGCGAGAGAGGTTCCGCACCGCAACAAACGGATGTGGTTACCCTCAATTCTGAATTGGTTGAAGTCACCACCGAGGCCAACCGACACATTGCCAGCGTACGTTTTAGCGGCATGATTCGCGAGGAAATTGAGGGAGCGGCTGTTCCGTTTGATGAACTTTGGCACCTCAGCAAACCTGTCGATGACAGCAAAGGCTGGTCAATCGCAGGTATCCAGCAAACAAAGTAAGCATCTCCCGGCAGGGCCGGGGCATTTAAGTTAGGAGCCAATTAAAATGGCTGATCGGGGTCGCTAACGCGGCCCCGTATTTTTGGAGCGACGGATTCAGGTCGTGTCGTGCCTTTGTTCTGATTTAGCGCATTTGCTCGATGGCTTCGTAAAGCCTTTTTTTGAGTTCATCGGCTGATTGCCCTTGGGCTTCAACTAAACGAATTTGGCGCATCAAGTCGGCCACTTGGCTGGCCGAAAATTGCGGCGGGGTCGGGGCAATGGTGCTTGACCCCGAGTCAATTCTCAAGTCAGCCACCGTGGCCGTCTGTGGTTTATTGACGACCTGCGCTTTTTCCGCCCCCGGTGAACCTCGTTTGGCGGTAATCATGATCAAGCGGGTTTGATAGGGCAGAGGCATCGGTCGGCGCGATGAATTACTGATAACTGGGCTATTGCGCTTAAGCGCAGCGACCGCCTCCATCAACTGCCTACGCAAGTCTTCGGTGGGTTGTTTGGCCGCTTCAGTTTCGCGAATCTTCTTTAGCAGTTCTTCAATGGCACTGGGTGCTTGGGCTGAACGCGAGGCGTTACCGTAGCTTTCTTTGGGCGCTTTAACGGCAATTTCAAACTCCTCCGGTGAGGCAATCATTTGGCCGAGGCGGTAATGGTCATAACGCATGGCCAACACCAGCGCATTGTCGCCCCAATCATTTTTAGACTTCGGATCGCCGCCCGACTCAAGCAACACCTTGGTCAGGTCTTCGCGCCCCTCACGCGCCGCCATCATCAGCGGGGTCGAGCCATTTGGCGAACGGGCATTGACTTCCGCGCCGCGTCCGATCAGGTATTTGACGAGGTCAATATGCCCGTTAAATACCGCATAGTGCAACGCACTCCAGTCATTGCCTTCGCGATTCAAGGTCGCACCATGCTCAAAGAGCCATTTAACCGCCTCCATGTGCCCATTCCAGGACGCTAACTGTAGGGGTTGCTCTCCGTTTTTGTTGGCGCGTCTTGGATTGGCTCCACGTTCGATGAACAAAGTCATCATCGGGATATTGCCGTGCCAAGCGGCGATCATCAGGCCGCTGCCAAACTGATTGCCTTGAAACTCTGGGTCTAACCCTTCGTCGAGCCAGGCCTTGACCTTAGGCAAATTATTACTTTCGACGGCCCAGCCAAATTCGATCGGGTCGGGTAACTCCGCCCACGCCGCCCCGGCAAACAAGCACAGCGCGACGACAAAAATTCGGCTTTTTTGACTGATCAATTGCATTTAAACCCTCCCTGAATCCGGTGACATCACACGATGTCACGACACGTTTTGTTGCACAATACGGCTTTGATGCCGTCCCGCCTGATTTTTGCCTTCGCGCTTTCACTCGCCTTGCACGGCGCAGTGCTCCTTTCGGAATTGATGAAGCGCCTTCCTGTGGCCCCGCCCCCTCCGGCGCTACAGGCTTTGCTACGTCTTCCACCGAGCCCGGAAATGCCACAAATGCCACCCGAGTCCTTACTCAAAAACACGCTTGATCCCGAAGAAAACACGCCTGAAGTAAATAAACCATCGCCGGCAATGTTACCCCTTCCCTCAAAAAACACGGTCAAACGCGAGGTCCAGACCGCACAACGAAAACTCTCAGAACACCTGTACTACCCGCCTGAAGCCATTGCCCAAGGTATCGAAGGCGAAGTCCGTTTAATTCTTAAATTATCCGCCGATGGCGCGGTTGAGGACATTAATATCGCCGCCAGTAGCGGCCACCCGGTTCTCGACCAGGCGGCCATTAAAGCCGCCTACGCCATGGGAAAACTGGTTGGTGCGACGTCACATGAACTGATCCTGCCGGTAATTTTCCGTTTGCAGTAAGCGATTAGTTCGATGTTTCCTACGCTGTCCGCTTAAAAATAACATCCCACACCCCGTGCCCAAGACGTAATCCACGCTGTTCAAATTTCGTCAGCGGCCTATAGTCAGGGCGCGGCGCAAAACCGTCAACGGTATTTTTTAGTAACGGTTCCGCCGAAAGCACCTCAAGCATCTGTTCGGCGTAATTTTCCCAATCGGTGGCGCAATGAATATAGCCACCTACCATCAAGCGGCGGGAAAGCATGTTCACCAAAGGCGGCTGGATCATCCGCCGCTTGTGATGACGTGCCTTGGGCCAAGGATCAGGAAAAAATATATGCACTCCCGAAAGACTGCTGGGTTGAATCATGTCACGTAACACTTCTACCGCGTCGTGCTGAATAATTCGTTGATTGGTCAGGCCACCTTCAGCGACCAGTTTGCACAAACTGCCCACCCCCGGGGTGTGCACTTCAACACCGAGATAATCATTGTGCGGATTAGTCGTTGCAATGGCGGCCGAAGTTTCACCCATGCCAAAACCAATTTCCAGAATTTTGGGGGCGCTACGGCCAAACACCGTTTCCAGATTGTGCGGCTCCGGGACATAAGGCACGCCGATTTCAGCCATCATCTCTTCGTAATAGCGCAGTTGAGCACTCGAAACGCGCCCCTGACGCAAGACAAAGCTACGGATATGTCCGTGCGAATTGCTAGGACAGCCCAAAACTTCGACTCGTTCGGTGGCGGTCAATTGCTTCGAGCAGGCGCGGGTTTCGCCGTTGAGGTTGATGTCCATAAGAATCCCATTTTATCACGCGGCTTGATAGGTCAAATTGAGGGTGTCTGCGTTCGAGGTGCAATCGAAAGTGTGGGTAAAAGAATGACGAAACTCTAAGGGGAAGAAAAGGCGGCATATCTTCCTATAATGAATAATATTATGTAATATGCCATTTTCAAAATCATAAAAAAGAAAAAACCAAGTCGCGATCAAAATGAAATTATTTTCAGCCTGAATCAGGCACTTTGTACACCGCGCAATGAGATGTTCTGCAACTCTTTGTCAGCACTTGATATTCTGCAGTTTATCAGCTATGGCTGACCAAACAGTCTGGCAATTTTGCCAGGGATTTTTCCTATTGATCTT
>CAIWVX010000433.1 GCA_903916205.1 uncultured beta proteobacterium | reverse complement strand
GTGGGTTCGAATCCCACCCTCTCCGCCAGTAGTAACACTGAATCCCGCACTGTTGAAGGCTTTGCTGGTTTTTAGTTTCTTATTACCCACGTTGCTCTGAATATTTTCCGGTGAATCCCTCTTGCCGCTCAGTTACGGCGCTTGAACAGAAACAGCAAGCCCCGCGCCTTTGCCACATGGCGCAAGGGTGTTCCCGCCGCTTGCGCCAAATGGTTGTGGCAAGCGCTTCGATCAGGTGCCGCGCCAGCCGGGTAAGGGTTTCCCGGTTTTTGCCCTTGGAGATCAACCTCGGGCTAGTCGCAGCAAACTTGTTATGCCGATTGGTTAATCTTGCTTCGCATCAATTCAAGCAAGAATTCGGGTGCAAGGTCGGCACCGTTCGCCCATGCCACCGTCCGCATGATCGGGTGTTGATGTGCCGTAGCGAATAGCGCCGGATCGCGTAATGGCTCGAATACTTCGCCGTCCAACTCGCCCGATAAATCAACTTCGCCAGATTCGCCCGTGTTGAATTTCACCATCAGCCGATAGTCAGCTAACGGGGTTACTTCGGTTGTGTGCAAGATCATGGTCATTACTCCAAGGGTTCAATAGATTTAAGCGGTTTCTTGGCCACGGCTAGCGCCCAATCTTCCGCCAGTTCCTCACGATGCAGCGCCAGCCATTCACGCACCAGCGACAGCGCACGTCCCGGCAAGTCGCCTGCATACACCTTGCCGTCAAGTGTAATCAGGGCTTCATGCTCGCCATAGACCGCGTGAAAGTGCATCGGCGGATGTTCGCGCCAATTCATGTAAATGATGATGCCGAAGAATCTCGATATTTCAGGCATTACGTTCTCTCTTCAAAATGAATTGTCATGCGGCCAGAGTGACCACCCCCCGGATCGGGGTAACACTCGCGGCCTCTGGAACCTTGCCGCAGTAGTCCGTCCATGCCTGCATCAGCATGGTTCGCTTTTCGATCAGATCACCGCGCCGGTAAGCGGCTTCTACCTTGTCGGGCAGGCTATAGGCTAGCGCGTGTTCGCAAACTTCGCGGGGGAATGAGTTAGCCACCGACTCAGCGCACCAGTCGCGGAAGCTGGAACGAAAGCCGTGCACGGTAATGTCGCCGCGTTTCATTCTTCGCAATACCGCCGTCAGACTCATATCAGAAAGGGGCTTGCCGGGCTTCGCGCCGGGGAACACCAGATCACCCATGCGCGGCATTGATTCCAGCAAGGCCAGCGCCGCCGCTGATAACGGTACGCGGTGCTCACGCTTGGCTTTCATGCGCTCGGCAGGGATCACCCATAGCGCCGCGTCAAGGTCAAATTCTGTCCACGTCGCTAACCGGATTTCACCCGATCGGCAGACGGTCAGAATGGCAAGCTCTACCGCCTTCGCCGCAATGCCTTCCTGCTTTCGCAATGCCGCC
Source organism: uncultured beta proteobacterium (assembly GCA_903916205.1). Taxonomy (GTDB): domain Bacteria; phylum Pseudomonadota; class Gammaproteobacteria; order Burkholderiales; family Rhodocyclaceae; genus Propionivibrio. The sequence goes on along the minus strand of CAIWVX010000433.1, from coordinate 1,311 downwards.
ATGAATGCCCCGATTTCCTGCCACGGCAAAGCCGGATGATGCACCGTCCGCTTGCTTCGGCTTGGATCGGCCAGCAAGTTATCAAGATGCCCACGCCACCGCGCCGGGTTGTCGCCTTGCCGATATTTCGATACGGTTGCCCAATCAAGGATTGACTCGATACGCCCACGCAGACGAGTCGCCGTTTCGGTCTTACTATCCCATAGCGATAATTTATCCTTGCCTTGCTGCGACAGCACCTTAACCACCAGCGAAGTCTCTACCAATGCAACCGGCATCTTGCCTATGATCGGACTAGCGTAAGTCTCAAGGGTGTTTTCCCACTGGCTCGCGTGTTTGGCATTTTTCCAGCCTCTACGATGCGCCGCGATGTATGCCTTAGCGCATTGGTCAAAGGTCATCATCTTTGCCCGCTCCAGTGCTTCAACGAGTTTTGACGCCTTGAGGGTTTCTAGGGGGTCTTTGCCTTCCAGCAAGGTCAAGCGGTATTCCTTCGCCTTCGCTCGCGCCTCTGGCAGTGTCACGGTATGCACCGCCCCTAAACCCATTTCCCGCTGTTTCTTGGAAAAGGTAAAACGGAATATCCATGATTTACTGCCCGACGGGGAAACCTGCAACCAAAGCCCGCCGCCGTCGCCGTAATAGCCGGGTTTCGTCGCCTTGCTCACGGCCAAGGGTGTTAATTTCTCTACCCGTCGCGCCATAATCTGCCCCCCTATCCATTAAATGTGGGTAGGGGCTATTTTCTACCCACATTCCTACCCACACTATAAGCCCGGATTCTATCGGACATTGGCGAATGAGTGCGGATTATATTTTATTGAAAAGTCCATGCCGCAAGTGGTTCGGCGGGTTTTATTGGATGCTGGCGGATTTTGTTATGGCGGTCACCCTCTCCGCCAGATTCGAAATGGCCATCATTGGCCCGTAAGAACCCTCCGTCGTTCGCATGTATCCGAAAGGGCCAGCGAAGCAACTGAGGGTTTGTTCGTATCAGCGCCTCTTATTGCTGGTGTTTACAGCCATTCTCCGCAAGATCCAAACCGCGCCAGATTGGGTGTAAATGAGTGCCTTTTGGGTATGTTGTATAGATCGTAAATTTCCCGTTCGGGAAATATTGCTTGCGCCGAGGCGAATTCTGGTCGATAATTTCCCGAACGGGAAACAGGAAGAGCCATGACGTCCATTCGATCACCTCAACAACTCGGCGATGCACTTCGCATCGCTCGCAAGCAGATTGGACTGACGCAGCCTCAGTTGGCTCTGGCGGCAGGGGTTGGTGTGCGCTTTATCGTCGACCTTGAAGCAGGT
>CAIWVX010000432.1 GCA_903916205.1 uncultured beta proteobacterium | reverse complement strand
GTTCGCAAACCGCTGGTTTGAAAACCCTTGTACAGGCTGGAGATGCCCGTATCTATTGGCTCGTAGGCCGGTGGCTAAACGGCACCCTCCTTCCCCATTTTTTCCAAGGAAGGGGCGGCCAATGCAGAACATAGGCTGGCCTTACGGCTCAATCAGACGAACAGTCAGTGGAATGAATCGGGGGCTACAGAATCTCCGAGGGCGGCATGATCCATTCGGCAAAGCAGGAGAGCGATCTGTCGCTATCTGTCGTTTAACACGCGCAGTATTTCTTGACCGTACGATTCGAGTTTTTTCGCGCCGACACCGGTGATGTTCCCCAGAGCGGTGAGTGTGTCGGGCGCAAGCTGAGCCATTTCGGCCAGTGTGGCATCATGAAAAACGATGAAAGCGGGTAGGTTATATTCCTGCGCCACTTTGGCGCGCCAGACTTTTAGTGCATTGAAGCGCACGAGCGCCTGATTGTTCAAAGCAAGTGGTGGCGGCCGGCCTTTGCTGCTCATCGTGCCTTTACCGCGGGGGCTTGATTTATTGCGTTTAACCACCTCGCTCGGTTTGCGCAGCAGCATCTGAACCTCGCCCCGCAGAATTTGACGCGCACTTGATGTGAGTTCAAAGGTGTTGTATTCGCCCTCGGTCTGCACGTAACCGAGGGCAATGAGTTGGCGCAACACGACGCGCCACTGAGCTTCGCTAACATCGGCACCGATGCCAAAGGTACTTAGACTCTGGTGTCCGTATTGAGCCACTTTATCGGTATTTTTTCCCCGCAACACGTCAATCAGGTGAACGACCCCGAAGCGTTGCCCCCGATTTTCATGAAACCGATAGATGCAAGAGAGCGCTTTACGCGCCGCCTCGGTGGCGTCCCAGGTGGCGGGGGGATGGCGACAGTTGTCACAAGCGTTATGTTGGCTGCCGCACGGCGTGCTTTTTTCGCCAAAATAAGCGAGCAGACGCACGCGCCGACAATCATGGGCTTCGGCTAGCGACAATAGCGCGTCGAGCTTACCGCGCTGATTGCGTTTGAAGTCCTCAGCGGCGGGACTTTCATCAATCATCCGCCGCTGGTTCACCACGTCGGACAAACCGTAAGCCATCCAAGCATCGGCGGGCAGACCATCGCGACCGCCTCGACCCGTCTCCTGATAATAACTTTCGATATTTTTCGGTAAATCAAGGTGCGCGACAAAGCGCACGTCCGGCTTGTCGATGCCCATGCCGAAGGCAATGGTGGCCACCATCACAATGCCTTCTTCGCGCAGAAAACGATCCTGATGTAACCGCCGCACTTTAGTATCAAGACCGGCATGATAAGGCAGCGCACTGATGCCTTCGCCTTCCAGCCAAGCGGCTGTTTCATCAACCTTCTTGCGTGACTGGCAGTAGATGATACCGGCATCGCCTTCGTGTTCATCCTGAAGAAAACGCAGCAACTGTTTGCGCGCTTCATCCTTCTCAACCACCGCATAACGGATGTTTGGCCGATCAAAGCTACTGATGAAAACCCGCGCTTCGCTCAACGCTAATCGCTCGATGATGTCGGCCCGAGTTAAATCGTCGGCAGTGGCCGTCAATGCAATACGCGGCACTTGCGGGTAGCGCTCGTGCAACACGTTAAGCGCCAGATAATCCTCGCGAAAATCGTGTCCCCACTGACTGACGCAATGCGCTTCGTCGATAGCAAACAGACTGAGCAGGCCGCGTTCGTGCAGCGAATCCAGTTGACTCAACATCCGCGCCGTGGTCAAGCGTTCCGGTGCGACGTAGAGCAGCACCAATCGGCCACTCATCATTTCGCGTTCGATTTTTTGCGTTTGCTCAAGCGTTAGCGTCGAGTTCAAGAAGGCCGCATGCACGCCAACCACTTCGAGTGCGCCCACTTGATCGTGCATCAACGCAATCAGCGGACTAACGACCACCGCCAGCCCTTGCCCAGCGCGATGTCGGGCAATCGCCGGCACCTGATAGCAGAGACTTTTACCGCCGCCGGTCGGCATTAGAACCAAGGCATCACCGGCATTGATCAGGTGATCGACGATCTCGGCCTGCGCCCCACGAAAGGCGCTGTAGCCGAAAACGTCGTGTAGGATCGTCTTAGAACAGGATGAGGACGGAAGCGCAGCGGAAGTCACAATTTCACAATTTCACAATTCGAGTTTTGACATCAAGAATCAAGGCAACGAGTTAGATCACAGACCCTCATTTCCCCGTAGGCGGGAAAGAGGGTCAGAGCCAAGCGTAAAAAACCGAGCATCAACACCGAAGCACACGCACTCATGAGGCGGCTTAATCAATACCCTGGCTGGATAAATACTCTTCGTAGTTGCCCAGATAGTTAATCACCGTGCCATCCATGCGCACCTCGAGAATACGTGTCGCTAGAGAAGACACAAATTCGCGGTCATGCGAAACGAAGACCAATGTTCCTTTGAATTTCTCCAGAGCGGTATTGAGCGATTCGATTGATTCCATATCCAAGTGATTGGTCGGCTCATCGAGGATCAGCACGTTGTGCTTCATCAGCATCAGCTTGCCAAAAACCATGCGCCCCTGCTCGCCACCTGAAATGACATTGACCGCTTTTTTGACTTCGTTTCCGGAAAACAGCAGGCGTCCGAGCGTGCCTCGAATCAGGGTTTCGAGATCCTCGCCGTCGACGACACTGTTACGGGCATAACCGGCAATCCAGTCGGTGAGCGTGGTATCGCTCTTGAAATCGTCGGCGTGATCCTGGGC
>CAIWVX010000431.1 GCA_903916205.1 uncultured beta proteobacterium | reverse complement strand
TTCGCTTTGTTGTAAATTGGCAGAAATGATACTACTAAGTGTCACTAATAACGATAAATAGACGTTGCTGCAAACCGCGCAAATGCTCTAGACGCTCGGAGATAAATCCATGTTGTTTGATTTGAGAAAAAAATTATTCCTGTTGTTTGCTGGCAGTCTCATCAGCGCATTCACAAGCAGTCACGTGAGCGCCCAAGATTTCCCGTCGAAATCCATTCGCCTAGTCGCACCGATTGCTGCGAGTGGGATGACCGATATCGTCGCGCGCCAAATGGCCCAGAAGTTACAAGAGCGCTTAGGCGTTCCGGTTGTGGTTGATAACAAACCTGGGGCGGGTGGCAACATTGGGGTTGAAGCCGTTGTGCGGGCCGCGCCCGACGGCTACACGCTTCTGTTAGCGTTTCCTGGGCCCATCGTCGTGAATCCTTCTTTATATAAAAATCTGGCGTACGATCCGGTCCGTGACTTGGCGCCCGTGAGCTTATTGACGAGCTATCCTTTGTTGCTGGCGGTCAACGCCGAGGTACCCGCAAAAACACTCGCAGAATTTATTGCCTTGGCAAAACAGAAAACCGGTGGTCTCAGTTATGGTTCTGCCGGTAATGCGTCGACTGCCCATTTAGCGATGGAATTGTTTATGCGGCAGGCGGGCATTCAAATGGTGCATGTTCCATACAAAGGAGCTGCACCAGCCATGACAGATTTGATTGGTGGACGTTTGGCCGTTGTCTTTGATTCAATGACCTTGGTGATGCCGCAGGTTGAGGCTGGAAAAATCCGAGCCTTGGCCATCAGTAGCAAAGTGCGTTCACCCGCGGCTCCGGATTTGCCGACCGTGGCAGAAAGTGGTTTGAGCGATTTTGTGGTCGAGGGGTGGTACGGTGTTTTAGCCCCAAGCGGCACACCAGAAGCCATTGTGAATAGACTATCAAAAGAGTTCACGGCCATTGTGAATGATTCGGATGTTAAAAAAGATTTTTTGAAACGCGGTCTTGAACCCTTAGGTAAAGACGCCGCATTTTTTGGACAAGTCATCAAGGCCGAGCGCACGATGTGGCATCGCGTTGTGATGGAGAGCAACATTAAAATCGATTAGTTTATTTAATGTCACTTGCTTGATCTTTGGGTAAACGCGATAGGGGTCTGACATGCACTACAAAAGAGCCACTGCAAAACAATGGACGCGCAATACCCTGAGTGGGTATATCGTGACAACGACGACGCCTTTTAAAAATGATCTTGAAATTGATTATGCTGGGCTACGTCACAATGTAGATCACTTGATCGGTTTGCCGGGTGCGCGAGGTTTGTATCTTGGCTCGGTGTATCAAGAATTCTGGACCCTCACCATGGACGAACGTAAACGCGTGACGGACACCATGATTGAAGCCAATGCGGGTCGGGTGCCAATTATCGCGGGTGTTTCACATACGTCGTATAAAGACTCGATCGAGCTTGCTCGACACGCGCAGACGGCGGGCGCTGACCTAGTGATGTGTTGGCCGCCTTATTATGGTCCGCGTTCTGCCGATGGTGTGTTTGAGTACTATCAGAACCTGGCCAATGCAGTGGATATCGGGATCTGTGTTTATAGTTCAACACTTTCTGAACTTGGTTACTACATCACGC
>CAIWVX010000430.1 GCA_903916205.1 uncultured beta proteobacterium | reverse complement strand
GCTTGGCTGGCGGTTACGCCGACAACAAGGCGCTGAATTTCTGCACGGCCTTCCACTTGCAAGCCGTTTGGGCAATAATCCCTATAACTTGCCGGTTCAAGCTTTTGATCAAGATAGCGTATCAATTCTTCACGTTTCATTTGTCGCCTTTCAATTTGTTCTACTTTCTGTTGCGTAACTTTCTATGCGTAAATTCTGGTTGATTTTTGCACAAACAGTCACGGTCTGTCTTGCCGTTCTTTTTGTCGTTAGCACGCTCAAGCCCGAATGGCTCGGCAAACCGAGCGGCACGGCCCCCAGCATCGTGGCATTGCAAGAATCGTCATCGTCAGGAGAAACGCAACTTGCCGCATCGTCGTACCGAGACGCCGCGCGTAAAGCGCTACCGTCGGTGGTACATATTTTCACCTCAAAAAAAATTCGCGCGCTACGTCACCCATTGATTGACGATCCGCTGTTTCGTCACTTTTTTGGCGAACGCCAGGAATCCCAAGAACAACGAAATTCAGGACTCGGCTCCGGCGTTATCGTCAGTTCAAAGGGGTACATCCTCACCAATTATCATGTTGTCGAGGCGGCGGATCAGATTGAAGTGGCCTTCAACGATGGCAGTACCTACCGCGCCAAGCTGGTGGGTGGCGATCCCGAATCCGACCTCGCCGTGTTGCAGATCGACCCGGAAAAGAACAAATCACTGAAGATTCCGGCCATCACGCTTGGGCAAATGGAAAACATCCTTGTTGGCGATGTCGTGCTGGCTATTGGCAACCCCTTTGGCGTAGGCCAGACGGTCACGATGGGCATTGTTTCGGCGCTCGGTCGATCCCACTTGGGCATCAATACCTTCGAAAATTTCATCCAAACCGATGCCGCGATCAACCCAGGAAATTCAGGCGGTGCGCTGATCGACAGCCGGGGAAATCTGGTGGGCATCAATACCGCCATTTATTCGCGCTCAGGAGGTTCTCTGGGAATCGGTTTTGCGATCCCCATTTCAACCGCCAAAAATGTCATGGAGCAAATCATTCAAACCGGCAGCGTCACACGGGGTTGGATCGGCGTTGAAGCGCAAGAAATAACCAAGGAACTGGCCGACAGCTTCGGCCTGCCCGACGCCAATGGGGCGCTCATTGCGGGTGTTCAACGCGGCAGCCCCGCCGATGCTGGAAACATCAAGCCCGGAGACATCTTACTTTCCATCAATGGCAAAGCCGTTAAAGACCCGCAAATCATGCTCGATCTAATCGCCAGCCAAAAACCGGGAGAGACGGTTACCTTCAAACTACGTCGCCAGAAAACACTGTTTGATACCGCCATCCTGATCGGTAAACGCCCGATAATTCGCCGGGACGCAAGATAACGCAAACGGGACATCTCGCTATCGCTTTTGAATATCTCGAGGTCTTTTACAACCGAAAATCGCATCAGGAAAAAAGCTAACCGCTTGTCGGACTTAAAATTCATTTAATATACTTTTAACATCCACCACCGTGCATAAGGTGCGGCACGGATTTGTCAGCGCTCGGTGGTTTGGCTGAATAATTGTGACACGATAGAAAGGGATAAAAATGGCTCGCATCATCATGCAACCTTCTGGCAAGTCGGTTGATTGCGCTTACGGCGACACGGTTCTGATGGCGTTGGAAAAGGCCGGTTACGCGCTGCCCAATAATTGTCGCGCTGGGGCTTGCGGCGAATGCAAAGTCAAGGTCACCAACGGCCAATTTGATCAAGGCATGGTGCTCGACATGGCCTTGTCGCAAGATGAGCGCAAGCAGGGCTTTGGGCTGATGTGCATGGCGAAACCGATTTCTGAGGAACTGACCATTGAGTGGGGTACTGCAGATGCCAAGCCCAAACTTTTCCCACCGCGTGAAGACGCTCTCTTTGTTGTCGTCGACAAGAAAGAAATGGCCGCCCGTGTCGTCGAACTACGCTTGCGCCCTGTCGGGCAAGCGATTCGCTACTGGCCCGGTCAATACGTAACGCTGGGTAATCCACGGGACAATATACCGGCCCGGGCGTATTCCATTTCAAACGCACCGCGCCCGGATGGCGAACTGGTGCTACAGATTGCCCGTTCCGAAAAGGGACTGACCAGCAACTGGGTCCATGACGCACTGACCGTCGGCGAAAGTGTCAAAGTTTCGGGCGCCTACGGCACCTTCATCGGCGATCCATCGGTCGACACCCCGGTTCTCTGCATCGCCTCGGGTACCGGTTTGGCCCCCGTGCTGGCGCTGGCCGAGGCGGCGCTACGTCGTGGCTTCAAAAAACCGGTCACTATCCTCTTTTCGGCACGCAGCAAGGACGAGGTTCTCAGCCAAGGCATGATGGCTTGGTGGCGTACCAAGCACCGCAATTTTGACTACAAAATAACTTTGACCCGAGAGGTCGCGGACGGCTACCTTAATGGCCGTGTCGACGTCGTGCTACCGCAATTATTCAAAGACCTGTCCAAGCACACTCTTTTCATCGCCGGCAGTCCAGAATTCGTAGATGCTGCCGCTGTTGCCGCCAAGGCGCTCGGGGCTCAGGAGTCGCTGATGCACACCGAAGGATTCTTCACCCAACAGCAGCCCGTGGCAACCGATGCCGATCACTTGCAGGCACCTTGAGGGGGTTGTGAAAAATCAAAATCACCTTTGGTTTTAAGCCTTTTTATTTGCGTTATTTTTGCCGTGCTTACTCGTTTTTTACATGCACTAAGACAAGACTAACCGGCTCAGGCGCATTGACCAACACACTCATTGAGGAGAAAAAATGAACGTGACAGGGCAGCAGACAGGGAGACCGTAATGCTTGCACAATTTCTGCAATTCCTCTTTTCGGGGCTCACGGTTGGCGCCACCTATGCGCTGGCGGCGCTCGGTTTTACCCTGATTTATAACGCCAGCAATGTCATCAATTTCGCCCAAGGCGAATTCATCATGCTCGGCGGTATGTTGGCGGTGTACTTCACCCAGGCGGGCTTACCACTCCCGGTCGCCCTGTTGTTGGCTATTCTGATTCCTGCGGTGGTTGGTGTGCTGGTTGAAAAACTGAGCATTGAACCCGTCAAAGGCGCTGAAACAGTCACCTTGATTATTATCACCATCGGTGCTTCGCTGGTTATTCGCGGCATGACGGCGGTGATTTTTGGCAAAAGCACCTATAGCCTACCGGCCTTTTCTGGTGATGCACCGATCGCCATTCTGGGAGCCACGTTAATGCCGCAAAGTCTGTGGGTGCTCGGCGTAACCACCATCGTGGTGGTCGCGCTGTGGTTCTTCTTCAACCGGACACTGCAAGGCAAAGCCATGCTGGCAACCTCCTTCAACCGCCTAGCCGCCGAACTGGTCGGCATCAATACCGGCTGGGTGCTGTTCATGAGTTTTGCCATGTCAGCGGCGCTCGGTGCGCTGGGCGGCATCTTGATTACACCGATCACGCTAACCTCTTACGATGTCGGCATCATGCTCGGTCTAAAGGGTTTTGTTGCGGCAGTCGTTGGTGGCTTGGGCAGCGGCCTCGGAGCGATGGTTGGCGGCTTGCTCGTCGGCATTCTTGAAGCGATGGGTGCGGGTTATATTTCCTCCGCCTACAAAGACGCCATCCCCTTTGTACTCATCCTGCTGATTCTTTTCTTGATGCCGCGCGGCTTATTTGGCGGCAAATCGACAGACCGGGTATAAGCATGAAAAATTCGCCTTATTTTGGTCTCTACATCGTCATCGCCATCCTGCTGGTGCTGCCGTTCATATTGCCCAACAGCTTCTATCTCGACCTCGCGGTACGCATGGCGATCAACGCCGTTATCGTCCTTGGACTCAACCTGCTGATTGGCTTTGCCGGGCAGATCAGTCTCGGCCATGCCGGTTTTCTCGGCATCGGTGCCTATGCGTCGGCGGTGCTGCCAACGCATTTTGGCTGGAATCCGCTGTTGGCGATGGGGGTCGGCGCGGTCACCACCGGGTTGCTGGCCTTACTGGTGGCACGACCGATTTTCAAGCTGAAAGGCCATTATCTGGCAATGGCCACACTCGGACTGGGCATCATCACGAATATCGCACTGCGCAACGAGGCCCAGTGGACTGGCGGGCCGGACGGTATGGCGGTACCAGCGATGGGCCTGTTCGGCTTTGAATTAAACTCTGACAAACCGTGGTACTGGGTAGTGGCGTTGATGCTTTCGCTCAGCGTTTGGGCTTCACTGAACTTAATCGACTCTCCCTTTGGTCGCGCTTTGCGTGCCTTGCATGGTTCGGAAGTGGCGTCACAGGGCGTCGGCGTCGATGTGGTGCGCTACAAGGTGGCTATTTTCGTCCTCTCTGCCGTCTTTGCCAGCTTGATGGGGAGTGTCACCGCGCATTACGTCGGCTTCGTCAGCCCCAATGTGGCCGACTTTTTCCATTCTATCGAACTGGTCACCATGGTCGTTATCGGCGGCATGGCCTCGGTGTACGGCTCGCTGGTTGGCGCGGTACTGCTGACCGCACTACCGCAGGCGCTGGCGACCTTCGAGGGCTGGGAAACCGTGGTCTTCGGCTGCATTTTGATGGGCTGCATGATCTTCATGCCCAAAGGTCTGGTGCCCACCTTGGCCGCCAAATTCGTGAAAGGGAAATAAGTTATGGCGCTACTCGACGTATCCCAGCTATCCATCCATTTCGGGGGCGTCAAGGCGGTACAGAATGTGAGTTTCAGTATTGAAGCGGGCATTGTTTATTCGGTAATTGGGCCGAACGGTGCCGGAAAAACAACGCTGTTCAATCTGATTACCGGCATCTACAAGCCCACCACCGGTGAAATTCGTCTCGATGGCGAATCGATTGGCGGTAAGTCGCCGAATGAACTGGCCACGCGCGGCATGGCGCGGACTTTCCAGAATCTGCAAATTTGCATGAACATGATGGCCATCGAAAACGTCATGGTGGGTGCCCATCTACGGCTTGATCGCAACCTGTTTAAAGCGGCTCTGCGCTTTCCCGGAATCAAGCGCCGCGATGCCGAATTGCGCTCCGAAGCCATAGAGTTAATGCGCTTTGTTGGCCTCGAAAATTACAGCGAATCGCGTGCCGACAGCATGCCCTACGGTGCGCTCAAACGCCTTGAAATTGCCCGCGCACTGGCCATGAAGCCGCGTCTGATTTTCCTCGATGAACCGGCCGCCGGACTCAATCCCAAAGAGACCATTGAAGTCGATCATCTGGTGCGAAATATTGCCGATTTCGGCGTGACCGTTGTCCTTGTCGAACACGACATGAAAATGGTGATGAATCTCTCCGATCGCATTCTTGTCCTTGATTACGGCAAGAAACTGACCGAAGGAACCGGCGCGGAAGTTCGCCAGAATCCCGATGTAATTGCCGCCTATCTCGGCGCCCACGTCTGACAGGAAGAAGACATGGAAGCACTCCGAATTATCAGTGAAGAACATCGCAACTTATGGCGCATCGCCAGCACGTTGGACAGCGTTGCCGACGAAGCCGAAGCGGGCAATCCGATTGATCCGAGTTTCTTCTCCGCCATCTTCGATTACATCGAAAAATTCATGGATGGTTGCCATCACGCCAAGGAAGACGAACATTTTTTCCCGCGCTTAGCCTTGCGTAGCGCCGGGGTGAAGGGCGTCCTTGACCGCTTACAGGCCGAACACCGCAACGGCCCACAAAACCTGCAAACCCTGCGCGACAAACTGGCCGCCTCGGCGGGGAGTACCAATACAGATTTCCTCGCCGCCCTGCGCAACTACACCCACAGCCTGCGTGGTCACATCCGCAGCGAAGAAAAAGACTGTATGCCACTGGCCCGAGAGGTTTTACTCCCCGAAGATTGGGCCGATATTGACCGCGCTTTTCTCAATAACGACGATCCACTTTTTGGCGAACAAGCGCGTGCCGAATATCGCGAACTCTTCCACCGCATTGCCAGCCTAGCCCCTGAGTCCGTCGGTTTGAGCGCACATACGGGCGGCGAGTTGCAGCCCGGCGCGGCCAAAGCTCATGGCGAGGTACTGCTGTCTGTATCGAAACTAGAAAGCGGCTATGGTCGCATCAAGGCACTCAAAGGTTTGAGTCTGGAAGTGCGTCAGGGCGAACTGGTGGCCTTGGTCGGTGCTAACGGTGCCGGTAAAACCACCTTCTTGCGCACGCTCTCCGGCATTCAGCCGATGAGCGGCGGTAGCATCCATTTTGCTGGCGAAGACATTTCTTCATTGCGCTCCGACCTGCGTATGCGCCGTGGTATCTGCCAAAGCCCGGAAGGACGGCAGGTTTTCGGGCCACTCAGCATTGAAGACAATCTCCGACTTGGCGCTTACACCCAGCCCAAAAGTCAAATTGAGGGCGACATGGATAAAGTTTTCGCCATGTTCCCCATCCTCAAGGAAAAGCGTCTCCTGCCCGCTGGCACGCTCTCCGGCGGTCAGCAGCAAATGCTGGCGATTGGTCGCGCTCTGATGGGACGGCCCAAACTGCTG
>CAIWVX010000429.1 GCA_903916205.1 uncultured beta proteobacterium | reverse complement strand
TGGGCTTCGACATAATCCGGATTGAGCGCGAGTGCATGGTCGAAGCTGGCTAGGGCTTCCTCGGATCGCTGAAGATTCAGCAGAGCGACACCTCGGTTGTAATGGGTTTCGACATACTCCGGCCTGAGCGCGAGCGCACGATCAAAGCTGGCTAGGGCTTCCTCGGGTCGTTTGAGGTTTTGTAGGGCATTGCCCCGGTTGTTGTGGGCTTCGACATGTTCTGGCCTGAGCGCGAGAACGCGGTCGTAGCTGGCTATTGCTTCCTCGGGTCGCTTGAGGTCTTGCAGGACGTTGCCTCGGTTGTTGTGGGCTTCGACATACTCTGGCCTGAGCGCGAGAACGCGGTCATAGCTGGCTAGAGCGTCCTCCGGACGCTTGAGGTTTTGCAGAGTGGTGCCTCGGTTGTAGTGTGCTTCGACATACTCTGGCCTGAGCACGAGTGCGCGGTCATAGCTAGTCAGCGCTTCGTCGGGTCGCTTGAGGGCCAGCAAGGCATTACCCCGGTTGACGTGGACCTCAACAGACTCCGGTCTAAGTGCGAGTGCGCAGTTAAAACTAGCTAGGGCTTCGTTGGGTCGCTTGAGGGCCAGCAGGGTGATGCCCCGATTGTTGTAGGCCTCGGCATACTCCGGCTTGAGCGCGAGCGCTTGGTCGTAGCTGGTGAGAGCTTCGTCGAGTCGCTTGAGGTCACGTAGGGCATTGCCTAAATTGTTGTGAGCCTCGGCGATGTTGGGGTTGATTTTGAGGGCTTCAGCAATGAGATTCGCCCCCTTTTCTAAATGACCTGTTTGAAGATAAGTCACCCCGAGCAGATGGAGACTGTCAGCATGTTTCGGCTGGGTCTTCAGAATTTCATGACAGACGGCTTGGGCTTGGCTAATCTGGCCCTGCTGATGGAGAGCATGGGCCTGCTGGAATAGTGGGGTCTGCATTAAGTAAACGGCGAATAAGGATCAAAGGGAGGTGAATAATTTTTTCAGCATTGTATCGGATAAGACGATCTGAAAAGAATTCGAGATGCACGATCATGCGACACGTCAGGCCGACTTTTTTGCATACAGGAAAATGAATCGACGGCATCGTCATCTGGGTACAAGCGAAAGTGTAGGTTAAACTCTGCCAATCCAATAACCGACGTTTTTAAAATGCCTGAATCCGCCTATTTACCGCTTTTCCTGCTGGGCCTGCTTGGCGGAACGCACTGCATTGGCATGTGCGGCGGCATTGTCGGGGCGCTGTCGATGGGGGGCGCGACACGATTTTCGTTGCATCTGGCTTACAACCTCGGGCGGATCATCAGTTACGTGCTGGCAGGAGGGGTTGCCGGGGCTTTGGGGGGCGCGAGTCTGGCGCTATCTGATCAACTCCCTGTGCGTATTATTCTTTTTCTCCTCGCCAATTTGATGCTGGTTGCGCTGGGTTTATATCTGATGGGCGTGACTCGGGCACTGGCCTTGACAGAGCGTTTTGGGCATAGGTTATGGCGGCGTTTGCAACCGCTGACAAAACGTTTTTTGCCGGCACGAAGTCTGGCTCAGGCTTTTCCACTGGGTTTGTTATGGGGCTGGTTGCCTTGCGGTCTGGTTTATAGTGCGCTGGTTACAGCATTGACCAGCGGTTCCATGTTGCATGGGGCGGGCGTGATGCTGGCTTTCGGCTTGGGAACCTTGCCGAATTTATTATTGGCCGGCTTGCTGGCGATGCGCCTCAAAGACTACGCGGCGAAACCGGTGCTCCGAATGGCGGCCGGATTGTTGGTGCTTGGCTATGGCCTGTGGGGCTTGTGGGCGGCGGTTCGATTGCTGCTTTCGGCCTAGGAAGATCATTTTGCTTATGAAAAAAACGCCGCATTCGGATAAATTGGTTCGCTACCTTGATCTGCCTCTTGCCGGCATGACCTGTGCTGCGTGTGCGGCACGCATCGAGAAGGTGCTCAATCGTTTGCCGGGGGTTACGGCGACGGTCAATTTGGCGACCGAACGGGCACGGGTGGCATTGGCCGCCAGCGAAACAAGCCCACAGCAGGTTATTTCGAGCATTGAAAAAGCCGGGTTTTCTGTGCCTTTGCAGATGCTTGAATTGGGTATTGAGGGCATGACCTGTGCCGCCTGCTCGGCACGCATCGAGAAGGTGCTCAATCGTTTGCCGGGGGTTGCGGCGACGGTCAATTTGGCCTCTGAGCGCGCTAGGGTGCGCTATCCGCCGGGGCGTGTTGAACCCGTAGAGATACTTGACGCGATCAAGCGGGCGGGCTTTGTTGGGCGGATTGCCGATGAGCATTTACGTGCCGAAGAAAAAACTCGGAAACAGGCGGTTTATCAGAGCGAACTTCGCCGCTTTTTGATCTCTGCGGTATTGACCTTCCCGCTCGTGGCGCAAATGGCGAGCATGTTCAACGGTGTTGATATGAGTGGGCAAGGGCATCAGGACGTGCTGCCACGTGAGGTACAACTGATTCTGGCGACCCCGGTGCAATTTTGGATCGGCTGGCGCTTTTACGATGGCGGCTGGAAATCGCTACGCGGTGGCGGAGCCAATATGGACGTGCTGGTGGCGCTTGGCACCAGTGCCGCCTATCTTTTCAGTCTGGTCGTCACGCTGGGCGAAATCCATGCTTTACCGGTGTATTTCGAGGCCTCGGCGGCGGTTATTACGCTGGTCTTGCTGGGCAAGTTGCTGGAGGCTCGGGCCAAAGCCAAAACCACGGCGGCCATCGAGTCGCTGATTCGTCTGCAACCCAAAACAGCGCGGGTCGAGCGCGACGGGCAACTGATTGAACTGGAGGCCGCCTTGCTGGTTCCGGGCGATATTTTTATTGTTCGTCCAGGGGAGTGCCTTCCCGTCGACGGTGACGTGATTGAAGGCGTGTCGAGCGTTAATGAGGCGATGCTGACCGGTGAAAGTCAGCCGGTGTACAAGCGGGCCGGAGACCGGGTGTTCGCCGCCACCGCCAACAGCACCGGGATGTTGCGTTGCCGTGCCACGGGCGTTGGCGAACATACGCTGCTGGCGGGAATCATTCGACTGGTGGCCGAAGCTCAAGGCTCAAAGGCTCCGGTGCAGCGTCTAGCGGATCGAATTTCAGCGATTTTTGTGCCGGTGGTATGCGTCATTGCGCTATTGACCTTGGCGGGTTGGTGGCTGCTGGGTGGGGTATTCAGCGTCGCGCTGGTCAATGCGGTGGCGGTACTGGTGATTGCCTGCCCGTGTGCGCTCGGTTTAGCCACGCCGACGGCCATTATGGTTGGAACAGGGCAGGGCGCACGCGCTGGAATCCTAGTGAAAAATGCCGTGGCGCTTGAGCGTGCCGAGAAAATTAGCGTACTGGTCGTGGATAAAACCGGCACATTAACCCGAGGCGAACCGGTGGTTACCGACATCTTGCCCCTGTTGATGGCTCCCGATGAAGCCTTGAAACTAGCGGCGGGGCTGGAGCAAGGCTCGGAGCATCCGCTGGCTAGAGCCGTTTTGCAACGTGCGCAGGAAGCCGCGATTACGCTACCCGTGCTCAGCGATTTTTGTGCGTTTCCGGGCTGGGGCGTTGACGGCTGTATTGAGGGACGTCAATTACGCTTAGGTTCGCCGGCATGGTTCTCCGGCGTGGCGTTACCGACAGAGCCAATAGCCCGTTTGCAGGAGGCAGGAAAAACGGTAGTTGTTCTGGTTGAAGGCCAGAATGCACTGGCTTTGCTGGCAATTGCCGATCCCTTGCGCGAGACTTCGCGGGGGGCCGTTGAACGGCTCAAAGCGATGGGCGTACACCTAGTTATGCTGACCGGCGACAATGCGCTCACGGCGGCGGCGATTGCCCGACACGTTGGCATTGAGGATTTTCGTGCGGGAATTTCCCCGATCGAAAAATCGGTCGAAATTAATCGCCTCAAAGTTAATAAAGCCGTTGTCGGAATGGTCGGTGACGGCATCAACGATGCGCCCGCACTGGCGGCGGCTGATGTCAGTTTTGCTATGGGGGCCGGTTCGGACGCGGCGATTGAAGTCGCTGACATTACCTTGGTACGCAGCGATTTGAATGGCGTGGCTGACGCCATTCTGCTTTCGCGGGCGACGCTCGGTAAAATTCGGCAAAATCTATTTTTTGCCTTCATCTACAATATGATGGGACTCCCCCTGGCGGCTTTGGGCTGGCTTAATCCAGTGATTGCCGGGGCGGCGATGGCCATGAGTTCAGTGTCGGTGGTCTCTAACTCGCTGTTGCTGAAACGCTGGCGTGCGGGGAATAAATAATCTTGACGGAGGACAGCAATGGAACGAATCGTGGTGGGTATTGGCGGCATGAGTTGCCAAGGTTGCGTCAAAAATATCAGCGCCGTTTTGCGGGCTTTACCGGGGGTTGAACAGGTTGAAGTGACGCTCGAAACGAAGCAGGCGAGCCTTGTTTATGATCCCGTTAAGGTCGGTGTGTCGCAGTTCAACGCCGCCATCGAAGACGCTGGTTTTGATGTTATTTAATGGATGTTTTTGAGAAATTATGGATAACCCCTTAGCGCCAAACTCTGCTGACTCAGCCGCCCCCGTTCGCTTGACTTCGCTCGCACATGGGGGCGGTTGTGGTTGCAAAATCGCGCCTGGCGTACTTGAGAAAATACTCGCCAAGACGTCCCCCTCGCTGCTTCCGCCGCAATTACTGGTGGGCATTGAAACCAGCGATGATGCGGCGGTTTATCAGATCAATGAAAATCAGGCGATTGTGGCGACGACCGATTTTTTCATGCCCATCGTCGACGATCCTTTCGACTTTGGCCGCATTGCCGCGACCAATGCCATTTCTGACGTTTACGCTATGGGCGGCACGCCGTTGTTGGCCTTGGCGATTGTCGGTATGCCGGTCAATACGCTGCCACTGGATACCATTCGCCTGATCCTTGAGGGCGGCCAATCGGTTTGCGCCAAGGCTAAAATTCCCCTAGCCGGGGGGCACACCATTGATTCAGTCGAACCGATTTACGGACTGGTCGCCATCGGCTTGGTGCATCCGAGTCATTTGAAGCGCAACTCCGGGGCTCGTCCGGGGGACAAACTCATCCTCGGTAAAGCGCTGGGCGTTGGTTTGTACAGTGCGGCTTTCAAAAAGGGACTGTTGGCACAGCACGATTATGACGTGATGATTGCTACCACCACGCAACTCAACACCCCCGGTTCGACTCTTGGCTGCCTAGCGGGCGTACATGCCATGACCGACGTCACCGGCTTTGGCCTACTCGGCCATCTGCTTGAAATCTGTAAAGGCTCCGGCGTGTCCGCCGTGCTTGATTATGAGGCGCTACCCCTCCTGCCCAATGCGCTGGATTACGCCGCACGCGGTTGTGTGACCGGCGCTTCAGCCCGTAACTGGGCCGGTTATGGTGAGCACGTGGTGCTTGACCCCCAACGCGTTGGCGAAGTCGAACGGGCGCTACTCACCGATCCACAAACCAGCGGAGGGCTGCTGGTTTCCTGCGCCCCTGAAGTCGTTACCGAAGTGCTTTCAATTTTCCTGCAACAGGGATTTG
Source organism: uncultured beta proteobacterium (assembly GCA_903916205.1). GTDB lineage: Bacteria > Pseudomonadota > Gammaproteobacteria > Burkholderiales > Rhodocyclaceae > Propionivibrio. Next base: position 521 of record CAIWVX010000429.1, on the reverse strand, counting down.
AACAGGCCACAATCATCGGCGAAATCGTCGAAGGCGAGCCACAGGTTCGATTTTCCTAGGGGAAATGGCGGCGTAGGGGTTTAGAAAAAATTTACCGTGGGCAAAATTTGCACACCTACCGGACGGCATCTGTTGCAAGCCCGTGCTTGGCCTCTGACACCCATACCCCATTTCCGAATTGTCTAAGAAGTTCATCATGGATGCGCTCCAGCACACTTTCCCAGTCGTTGTGCTTGGGCTGACGAAACAGTTTGACGCTTGAATACCAAGGACTATCTTCGCGATCCAGCAACCAACGCCAATCAGGTCCGTAAGGCAGTAATACCCAAGTGGGTTTGCCGAGCGCTCCAGAGAGATGGGCCACGCTGGTATCAACACTGATAATGAGATCCATCAGCGTGCATAAAGCGGCGGTATCGGCAAAGTCGTTTAGTTCGTTCCCGAAGTGCTTGATCGAACTTTGCTCCAAGGTGATTTGATCCATCTCACGCACGTCTTTTTGCAGGCTCACATAGTCGTAG
>CAIWVX010000428.1 GCA_903916205.1 uncultured beta proteobacterium | reverse complement strand
TTTTCAGACGCGCCCAGCTTTCCTTGGTGACCCGCCAAGCGGTATGCGGATCCTTCTCAAGCGCTTTCAGCCGCTGCCGTTGCCCGTCTTTCGGTAGGTGGAACCAAAACTTTAGAACGAGCGCCCCTTCATTGACCAACATGGCTTCAAAACGATTGATCTGATCCATACGCTGATCAAGATCGCTCTTCGATACATGGCCTGAAATGCGTTCCGCAATCGGGCTTGAATACCAAGAACCCGCAAAAATACCGATCCGTCCCTTGGGCGGCAAGGCGCGCCAATAGCGCCACATATAGGGGCGCTGCTTTTCTTCATCCGACGGGGCAGAAAAAGCCAGCGTCGACAGATAACGCGGATCCATCCATTCGTAAAGAACGTTGATCGTTTCTCCTTTACCTGAGCCATCAACACCGCTAATCAGAATAACCACGGGGAATTTTCCGTTTTGCAAAAATTCAAATTGCGTATCGAGTAACGCGGCCCGTAACTTGGGAACTTCTGTACGGAAGGTTTCCTTGTCGATCTTGTGTCCTAACTCGGCTGATTCAAACATAATCTATTCCTTCGTAAAATCGCCCCACAAACACTGAATTGCGGCAATTGCCGCCAAACCCGCCGTCTCCGTCCGCAATATTCTTGGCCCGAGACGAATCGCCGCAAATCCGACCGCTTGGGCCAAGCTGATTTCATCGGGAGCCAGCCCGCCTTCCGCCCCAATCAACAACTCAATTCGCAGCCCCGGTCGCGGCGGCGAAAAATCGGTTAGCGTTTGCGGCCCACCGGGAACGAGCATCAAACGCAAGGCATCGTCCGCCGCCGGTTGTTCGAGCCAGTCTCTCAAACCCAGCAGTAACTTTACTTCAGGCAAACGATTCCGTCCGCACTGTTCACACGCCGAAACTATGACGCCCTGCCAGTGCGCCAAACGACGCAAAGCGCGATCCCCTTCAAGACGCACAACACTGCGCTGCGTGGCAACCGGCACGATACACGAAACACCCAGCTCAACGGCTTTCTGAATCGTGGTATCCATTTTTTCGCCGGCTTGCAGGGCTTGTATGAGCGTGATCGCCAACGGCGCCTCACACTCACGCGCCCGCCAGTCAAGCACGTCAGCCGTCACTCGATGGCGCTCGATACTGGCAAGGCGAGCGAGATACTCACCGCCTGAACCATTAAAAAGAATCATCTCCTCGCCTACACGCAGACGCAACACCTTACTCGCATGGCGAGCCGCATTTTCCGGCAACTCAACCCGCTGCCCCTGAGTGAGAGGGACGGGGCAATAAAAACGTGATCCATTCATGCCGGTATTATAGGGAAAACAAGGCGTAATCGTTGAGCAAAGAGCGTTGTAAGTTGGCCCGATTGAGCCGTAAGGCTGCCTATGTTCTGTATTGGTCGCTCGCCACCCCGTGCCTAGGCGCTTTCAATCTCACCGGAACCCATCGGGAGGTCGCACATCAAAGCGCTTTGATCGTCGAGTTATTCATGCCGGTGGCTCAGGTAGCGTTGACACGGTTTCACGGGGGTACTGCTGTCTTCTACAGCAGGTGTATTGTTTGGATCAGAAAAACGCCTCTCGGCGCTCATCCCGCCTATATAGGCGGCTTCAATCGGCACAGCAGTTTGAATCACACCCAAGGACTGATATGTCACGGGTTTTTAGATTTGTCCGGT
>CAIWVX010000427.1 GCA_903916205.1 uncultured beta proteobacterium | reverse complement strand
TTAAACGAGATTTTCCCGCTTTTGTGAAAAATTCGGGTTAAATCTTTCGCTCCGACTTATCTATTTTGGCTGTCTCATTTTTGCCGTAATCGCCACTCTTTATCATAACCAATCCTTTCCCCTCATTTTCTAATCTCTTTTTGTACGCCGGACTTTTTTAACCTGATCGATAATTTCAATATATTTCTTGTCACGATGTGGCAATATTTTTTCGGCGGCCAAAAAAGCGATTTGATAACCTGAATTTTTTATTTTTTTGATAAAATTTTTCGTCTCCTAGTTCGGCGAAATCAAAGACTCAAAACTTTCATAAAGAGCCTGCACTCGCGGCAAATGATATTCATTGGTGACGAAAACCGCGCGTCTAATATTTTTTGCTATCGGTTTCGTCACCCCGGCAGAACGCCATGTGAGCCTAAATACCGACTTGTTACACAAGCGCGTTGAAGTCTATGAGGCCGCCAAGAAACAACATCCAGAACGATGCTCTGGTTCCACTCGAAATTGGCAGCCAGTCACCGTAGTCCATTTGAATCCCGATCAACACCACAACAAAAAAGTGGATCAAAAGGAGGTGGTTTCAGGACTCAAAAAAGCCGCCTGAATGCAAAACTTTAGGCGACAACTAGATTGACAATTACCGGTACTGGGAGAAAATGGCCGCTTGAAGCCGAGTTTTAACCCACACTTTCGATTGCACCCGTGGACAAGGTTAATAGGCGACCATCTTATTAATGGCGTGTATAATCCGTCCCCTATGCCATTGATTTTAAATTTATTTATAGGCACCACTGATGCATTTTAACGAGCTTGGCCTTGCGCCTGAACTACTAAGAGCTATTTCCGAACAAGGTTACACCGAGCCGACGCCGATCCAGGCGCAAGCGATTCCAGTTGTTCTCGCAGGCAACGATCTGATGGGCGGCGCGCAAACCGGTACGGGCAAAACGGCCGCGTTTACCCTGCCGCTACTCCAGCGCATTTTGCCTTTTGCTAGCTTAAGTCCTTCACCTGCGCGGCATCCGGTGCGCATTCTGATGTTAGCTCCGACCCGCGAACTGGCTATTCAAGTCTACGAATCCGTTAAGACCTACAGCAAATATCTTCCGCTACGCAGTCTATGCGTTTATGGCGGCGTAGACATCAAGCCGCAGATTGCCGAGATTCGTCTCGGTGTCGAAGTCTTGGTCGCCACTCCCGGTCGTCTGCTTGATTTGGTTGAACAAAAATGCATCAACTTCGGTAGCGTCCAAGCACTGGTTCTGGATGAAGCCGACCGGATGCTCGACATGGGCTTTGTCCCGGACGTTACACGCATCATTAACTTGTTGCCGCAACAACGTCAAAGTTTGCTTTTTTCCGCGACGTTCTCCGATGAAATCAAGCGGTTGGCCGACAAGATGCTGAAGATGCCAATTTTAATCGAGGTCGCCAAACGCAATACCGTATCCGAAACCATTACCCACCGTGTGCACCCGGTGTCTGCTGCGTCCAAGCGCGCCTTGTTAGTCAAGTTGCTACGATCCTCCGAGTGCAATCAGGTGCTGGTGTTTACGCGCACCAAGATCGAAACCAATAAACTCGCTCGCGAATTGCAGCGAGCTGGCATTGCCGCCGACTCGATACATGGTGACAAGACTCAGCTGGAACGCATAAAGGCACTCGAAGAATTTAAAAATGGGACGACCTTGGTCTTAGTGGCCACCGACGTCGCGGCTCGCGGTCTGGACATTGACGAACTACCGCACGTCATCAATTTTGAACTGCCACACACGCCGGAGGACTACATCCACCGTATCGGTCGAACGGGCCGTGCGGGCAAACAAGGCACCGCCATTTCTCTGGTATCGGCACATGAAGTTCAATATCTCGTTGATATCGAAAAGCTGATCAAGATTCAGGTCGAGCAAATCATTTTTCCTGGTTTTGAACCTGAATACGATTACGAATACCCGCCCACCGGTCGCAAGGGATCTATGCGCCGTCCGCCCGCACCACCGGCTTTTGTCGCGCCTGCCACCAACCCGCGACGCGAATCCACTTCGGCAATGTTTAACTCAGGCAGCAAACGCAAAAACCTTATTGCTGCCGACGGTTTTGATTTCAGCAAACCCTACGAAAGCGCCGAACCGAAGCCAATGGCCGCACCTGTAGACGCCGAAAGCGCATGCATCGTGAACCGCATGGAACACCCCCACAAGCCACGCCGTACGCTCGCAGCCCTACTCGGTGGTATGGGCAAGTAAGTAATCACGCAAAACTGATATGGAATTTTATGCCAAAGCTTGCCAGAAGGGATTGTACCTAGTGAACCAGAAAAGCCGGAGTCTAGTCTTACTGTGTTAAGGAAACACCGAATAAGAACTTATCCGTGAATAATGCATAATGACTCTCTATGCGCGATGACCGAGGGGGGAGCGAATATGGCAAAGGTAAAAGCATGGGAAGTCACCGATGAGTTTTGGCAGCGTGTAGCGGAGCAAAGCTACACTCGAAAAACCGGCGGTGGCCGTAAGCCAAAGAACTCTCGACTCGTCTTTGAAGGCATCGTCTATGTGCTGAGAACGGGCTGCCAGTGGAGAGCGCTCCCT
>CAIWVX010000426.1 GCA_903916205.1 uncultured beta proteobacterium | reverse complement strand
GGGTATTCCTTCTAAAGGCGAATACGGCATTCCGGCTGAAGTCATTTATGGCTATCCAGTAGTTTGCGAAAACGGCGAATACAAAATGGTTGAAGGTTTGGAAATTGATGAGTTCTCACGTGAGCGCATGAACCACACACTCAATGAACTTTTGGAAGAGCAAGAAGGCGTTAAACATTTACTCTCATAAAGAAGCCTACTTGATAATGAAACGCACACTCATCAGTATTGGTCTGATCTTGGCAGGTCTTGGTAGTGTTCACGCTGCCGAGGAAGCCACTAGTTGGAGCTGTCAAGAAAGTCGCCAGTTCAAGACCTCAGGTACGACTGAAAAAATTCAGCTCACCTGGGAATCCAGAACGTATGAGATGAGTCGTGAAAATTCTTTGCCAGGCAGTTTGCGCTACAAAAACCATTCAACAGGTCATGATCTTGTGGTGCTGCCAAACAAAGCAATGCTATTCAATATCAAGACAGGTACACGCCTTGCCGATTTCTGCCAATCAGCGGAAATGAAGACGGGCAAATTACCCCACCTGTTTGCAGGTACTGAGCCTTTTGTTCAGCAGTAAATACAGTCTTACTTTGTAGAAAAGCCGAGAACTTCTCGGCTTTTTTATTTTCTGATGGCGCTAATGGGTTGTTATCGCATTAATGAAATAGCGGTTGCTGTGTGGGCGCATCATCTGGCATCTCGGCGTGTACTGCTTCGCCAGAGCGGTCAGGAAACAATGGTGCACCACAGTCATCACACAACTCGGGATCAAACAACATAGCATGTCGGAATACATCTTCCACACCAGCCTCATGTAAAGCATCGCAAATTCTTTTGATGGGGCTCTCATCGTCCGATACGTCATTGAGTGCATCGTTAGCAACGCTCTCCCGGTCATATAAAGGCCAAATCACACCGTAAACAATTTCGGGTGAACCTTTCATACTGAAAGAAATCCGATATTCATCCGCTTGCTCTTCGCCAAATGCACCAACCACACAAGATAGACCTGCAGGCAAGATACCCAAGGTAGTTTCTAAATAATTGACGGCTGCACGAATACTCAATGGACGTACATGCTTGTCCGCCAGACGACAATTCGTGAAATACGCTTCAGGCAATAGAAGCTCAAATTCACAGCCCGGTAGCAAGGAGCCCATAGGCTCCTGCATTGCGGTTTGCCAGCCAATCAAACTCACGCCACGCTCTTGTCTTGTTGGGGGCTCTGCCTGCCAACGAAATAGTGGCGTACCACTTGGCGCAGCCACAACGGCAATTACGAAACGGGGATCAGCCAAGACTGCAATCGTTTCAGACATATCGCGCAACTCTAGCTTCACTTCCCCGCCGCTAACAGCAGCATTGGCCAAAGATTCAGTCAGTAAACGCGTCTGACAATGGGAATGAGGCATTTGATCAATACTATAGAGCCAAGGAATAATGGCTAAGCGGGTGTCTGTTGACACGATCGAGGCCTGCAAGGCTGCTGCAGTTGATTCAATCACGCTCACCGGCAATGGGCCAGACGGAATCTGATAACGCGTATGCGCAACGATTGGCATCGCTAACAAGAGAACATCCCACTGTTGATCTTCAATTTCGAGCGTTAAAGATTCAGCTAAGGTTTCGGCAATATCTGCCAACACCTCAAAGGCAACGGTATTGATTCG
>CAIWVX010000425.1 GCA_903916205.1 uncultured beta proteobacterium | reverse complement strand
TGGTATTCGCTGCCATCGCCCTGGCCTGCGGTAAGGCCCGATTCTTCTGCTAAAATTCCGAAATCGGGATAGGCCTCGCGCAACACGTCAATGATGGCCGCTTCAGCCGCTTTATCGACTTCAGTGACAAAATCGCTCTGCTGTTTTGTGCTTATTTTTAGGTGTTCAACATCGTGCGATGCACGGTTAATAATCTGGCTAGCGCGGCGGGCCGCCTTGACCATGATATTCAGAGCTGGATGCATGGGGTATCTTTAAAGAGTCCGACGGGCGACCGGTACAGTCTGGCTTAGCCCAAATCGTTTGTGGCGTTCGTGGAATCGCGCATTTTATATTAACCAGCCTCTGGCGTCTTCATCCACGTCGTAATCTCACACTCTCACCCTCTCTCAACCGAACACTATGCTCGAAAATATTCGTATTGTCCTCTCACACACCAGCCATCCTGGCAACATTGGTGCGGCGGCGCGGGCGATGAAAACCATGGGCTTGTCTCACCTGGCACTGGTTAATCCAAAAAAATTCCCGCATAACGAAGCTGTCGCCCGGGCCGCAGGTGCCGAGGATCTTCTGGTTAATGCAAAAATTTGTTCGAGTCTCAATGAGGCTTTGGCCGATACGGTTTTTGCTCTGGCCATTTCGGCGCGGCATCGTAACCTTGGCCCGGAACCCATTCAAGCGCGTGTCGCGGCCGCCGAGGTTTTGGCGTTGGCCGAAAAGGGGATCGTGGCCTTGGTGTTTGGGAACGAAACTTCCGGGCTATCTAATGAGGAAGTGCAGCATTGCCAACGGACGGTATTCATTCCGGCCAGCGCCGAATACACCTCGCTGAATTTGGGTTCGGCGGTACAAATTCTTTGTTACGAACTTCGTTTAGCGGCGTTTGGCGGGCATCCTCCGGTGCAAACCAAGGCGGTTCCGTTTGCTTCGCCGTTAGCGACCAACGACGATGTCGAGCGGTTTTACACGCATCTTGAATCGGTTATGGTGACCACCGGATTTCTTGACCCGCAGCAACCTAAACGACTCATGTCGAAGCTGCGTCGCTTATTTGGCCGTTCTGATCTGGAGCGCGACGAAATCAACATTTTGCGTGGCATTCTCGATGCCGTTGAGAAAAAGATCCGACGTTGATTTTCGTCCCTTGAAAAGACTCATGTTGATCTCAACGTAAATAATCGCGTTATATGGTTTATAGAAAGAGTCGGGTATTTTACAATGACCCCGATTCACCTTAGGAGAATCCAATTCATGTTTGGTCGCTTGCGCGAAGATATTCGTTCGGTTTTTGACCGTGATCCAGCCGCTCGTACATCGTGGGAGGTTTTAACCTGTTATCCCGGCATTCACGCCAGAGCCATGCATCGGCTTTCGCATTGGTTGTGGGGTCATCGCTTGCGCTGGTTCGCTCGCTTTGTTTCGCATGTCGCTCGCTGTTTAACCGGCATTGAAATTCATCCGGGCGCCGTCATTGGTCGTCGCTTTTTCATTGATCATGGCATGGGCGTGGTGATCGGCGAGACGGCGATCATTGGCGACGATGTCACGCTCTATCATGGCGTAACGCTTGGTGGAACGTCATGGAATAAGGGCCGTCGTCACCCAACCCTTGAGGAGGGTGTCGTTATTGGTGCGGGAGCCCAGGTGCTCGGCCCGATCACGATTGGGGCCAGAGCCAAGGTCGGCTCAAATGCGGTGGTGGTTAAAGATGTTCCGCCGGGCACAACGGCGGTAGGGAATCCGGCGCGCGTTATTGACAGTGAAAAAGCCCAAAAACGTGAAGAAAAGGCCGGCCAAATGGGTTTTTCAGCCTATGCCATTGCCGGATCTCAGGATGATCCCTTAGCCAAAGCGATTCATGGTTTGCTTGATCATGCGGTTGAAACGGATCGTCGCATTGAGGTTTTGTTAAGAAGGCTGGAAGCTGACGGAGCAACGCTTGAGGATGAACTGGCGACGGCGGACAAATTTGATCCTAAATACCTGAGCAAAATAGTTGACTAATAAATTGAACCTATTTCATAGTCGACTGAACTAATCGGGTATTAACTAGGAGGTCTTATGCGATTAACCACCAAAGGACGTTTTGCCGTTACCGCAATGATTGATTTGGCTCTGCGCGGTGGTGACGGCCCGGTGACGCTAGCGGGGATCAGCGAGCGCCAGATGATTTCACTCTCTTACCTTGAACAACTGTTCGGCAAGCTGCGTCGCTACCGCTTGGTTGATAGTGTGCGTGGGCCGGGTGGCGGTTACTGTCTGGCGCGTCCGGTAGCGCAAATAAGCGTTGCCGATATTGTGCGGGCGGTTGATGAGACGCTTGATGCCACTCAATGTGGGGGCAAGGGAAATTGCCGGGATGAAAATCTCTGCATGACCCATGAACTTTGGACCACCTTGAATTCCAAAATGTACGACTACCTGACTTCAGTTTCCTTGGCAGAACTCGTTGATACGCAACGGAAGAAAATGGGCGGTAATGTTTCGATTCTCAAAGATACCCGGCGCGGTAGGAATAGTTCGCGAGCCAAGGTGATTGAGGCACATGCCTAATCGCCATGTTTGCGCCCGTCTATTTTGATCATAATGCCAGCGCACCGCTGAACCCTCGGGTTCTGGAAATCATGCGGCCTTGGCTTGCCGTTCAGTTTGGCAACCCTTCAAGTCGCCATGAATACGGTCGTGCGGCTAGTCGGGCGATTGATCAGGCACGAGAAAAAGTAGCGGCAGCCGTCGGCGCGCAGGCTTCAGAAATCGTTTTTACTAGCAGCGGTTCTGAAGCCAACAATCTTTTTATTAAAGGGGCAGCATCCTGCCTTAAACCGGGCCTGTTGGCGGTGAGTGCAATCGAGCATCCTTGCATTATGAAAC
>CAIWVX010000424.1 GCA_903916205.1 uncultured beta proteobacterium | reverse complement strand
TAGCCACTGCCATCCCACTTTTCGTGATGATATTTGGCGATGAGGATGCCCATGTTAACAAAGGGGTTCTTCTTGTAATTGCGGATGCCAACTTCAAGCGTACGCGCACCGATAGTCGTATGTTGTTTGACTAGCGCGAACTCTTCATCCGACAACTTACCTGGCTTGAGCAAAATCGCGTCCGGTATGCCCACTTTGCCAATATCATGCAATGCGCTGGCGTAGAAAATCATTTTGATGTAGTTCTCATCAATGTGACTTTCAAACTCAGGTTGCTCACGCAATTTTGTCGCCAACAGCCGACAATACGACTGAACCCGCTCAATATGCCGCCCCGTGCCGTCGTCGCGTGACTCAGTCAGTTTAGCCAAGGACAGTATGGTGGACATCTGCGATTCTGTGATTTCCTTAATTTGCTCTTGGACCAATCTCTCCAGTTGGGAATTGTAGTGTTCAATATCGGTTTGCATCCGATGCAATTTAAGATGCGTTGCAACGCGCGCTTGAATCTCCTCAAAATGAAATGGCTTGGTGACGTAATCTTCTCCGCCAGCAGAAAAGGCCTTAATTTTGTCACTGGTTTCCTGCAGAGCGCTCAAAAAGACAACGGGAATCCCTTTCAATTTTTCGTTGCTCTTTAAGCGTCGGCAGACTTCGTAGCCGTCCATATCCGGCATCATGATGTCAAGAAGAATCAGGTCGGGAGGATCATTTTCAGCGGCGGCTAAGGCCAGCTTGCCATTAGGGGCCGGCCTGACTTTATAGCCTTCTCCTTTGAGCATTTCACTCAATACTTGAAGATTGGCCGGCGTGTCATCTACGATCAAGATGTTAGGCGGTCTGGAGTGCGTTTCAGAAAAAAGCATTTGAATTATCTCTCCGTCGTTAACATTTTTTGCAATGCTTCATATTCATAGTTTCGTGCCATCTTTCTCACTGTAGCGGCAAGTGACGAATCCTGCTTGTCCATTTCATCACACCATTCGAAGATAACATCTTGATCGGCACTGAGTATGGCCTGACTTAATCTCTCGATCAGCTCGGCGGATAAGCTCGTTAAGGCAACGACCGACTCCTCGGCGAGTGCGGCTTGTGCTTGGTCCTCGGTATCGGCCTCGTGGCCATAAATAAATTCAATATCCATGACCGATTTGATGGCATTAAATAACTCGATTTCGCGGAAAGGCTTGCCTAGGTAGCCGTCAGTGCCGGTATCCATAATCGCCTTGCGATCAAAATCAAGTGCGCTGGCGGTCACCGCAATGATAGGCGTTTTATTTCCCGAGGCGCGTTCATTTTCCAGAGCCTTTATTCGACGTACGGCCTCAAATCCGTCCATAACAGGCATCCGCATGTCCATCAAAATCAGGTTCGGCGAACGAGTCAGGTAGTTATCAATCGCCTCACGGCCATTAACCACTTCATCCACCACAAAACCAACATGCGTAAGCAAGTAGGAAAGTATTTTGCGGTTGTCTTCAATATCATCGGCCACCAAGACGCGGTAAACCACGCCCTCTGGTGCGCGAATGCCGATCACCTGCATCTGATTATTGGCTGTCTTGATGCAAACGGCTTCCGAAACATCAAAAATCACACCGAAGGCGAAACAACTGCCCTGCCCTACCTGACTTTCGACGGTGAAATCGCCGCCCATCATATTTACAAAATGCTTACTGATGGCAAGCCCCAAGCCCGTCCCCCCGCCGGCATTCATGCCCGTAGCGGTTTGTTCAAATTGACGGAATAATTTGTCCATTTCATGCGCGGCAATACCTGGGCCGGTATCCCTCACCTCAAAATACAATCTGACCTTGGCTTCCGGCAAAATTTCAGACCACGCCTTCAACGTAATAGCGCCTTCCGCGGTGAATTTAACCGCATTGCCTAACAGGTTGATGAGCACCTGACGCAACTTGCTCTCGTCACCCACGACAATACGGGGAATGTGGTCAGCAAGGTCTATGTGGAGTTCAAGTCGCTTGGCATGACTGCGTAGGCTGAACATCATTTCAAGATCTTTGAACAAGGCCGACAAATCAAAGGTTGAATTATTGAGCGTAGTGCGTCCGGCCTCGATCTTGGAGATTTCGAGAATCTCATTGATCAATGCCAAGAGATGCTCCCCACTGCGGTTAATTGTCGCCAGATGTTCTTGCTGCGCGGGAGTCAAGTCGGGATCTTTAAGCATGATCTGCGAGAAGCCGAGAATGGCATTCATCGGAGTTCGAATTTCGTGTGACATGTTGGAAAGAAAAATACTCTTAGAGCGGTTAGCGACTTCGGCTTGCTCCTTTGACTTTTTTAACTCAACCGTCAGTTTTTCAATCGGGCTGAGTCCGTGGCGAATAGCCCACCAAATGATGAGCATCATGACCACGGCCGCCGCGAAGATCGATCCTAAGACCATGCGCTGAAAGAAATCCTGTTGTGCGGAAAACTCGGATTCCTTTTCCTGCACGACGCCCAGCCAGCCGTTACCTAGGTTGGCCGTTTGGGTGACCCAAGCGGTACCTTCTTGGTCAGTAAAGCGCAGCTCACCAGTCACCCCGTTACGTGCTCTATTGACAGGAGGATAGGTGCTAACGTCACGCAACTCTTGTGTAAATATCGGGTCAGGATGGGCCACCACCCGATTGTCGGGATCAACTAAGTAGGCAAAACCAGTCTGCCCTACGCGTGTAGAGGTGACTTGATGGGAGAGTTGAGTTAAGTCTGTGGCGAACATGACAACGCCGACAATGTCATCGTCCGCATTACTTATCGGCATGGAAACCACCAAAGCGGGTTTGCCTGAAGTTTTGCCGATGAGACTTTGAAAGCCGATTGATGCGCCTCGATACACCTTAACAAACCAATCGCGAGCACGGTAATCAGTCAAGTTATCGCCATCGCTGCGTGCCGTATTAACCCCACTCATATCGACGACCGAGATCAGATACATGTAGGGATAGGCGTTAGCCATTTTTTTCAGTAGCGGCTTTTGCTGCTCGGGCTTCATGCTGACAATGCCGGGCAACGACGCGAGATACCCCAGCGCACCATAGTGGCTTTCGAGCCACACCGTGACAGCGGCTTTCAGCGTATTGTTGGCCGCAATCATTTGCTCTTGAGGGGAACGTTCGATGAGTGAGACCGCCATTTTGTTAATAAAAATAGTGGTAACCACCAGCACCAACAGGGTCACGCCCAGAACAAGTGCAGTCAAGCGCTGCCGTAGGCTGATATCCATCACCCTGTGCAATGCATTTTTCGCGAAGCTCAAGCACTTAGACATTTTATTGACCTCCGATAATGGCGATATGACCCAGGTTAAAGCCCGTCGGCGGTAAGCAAAGGCGGCGACACAAATCACTGTTTCATCAGTCGCAACACTATCATACGAAAATAGGTGCAACAAGCGACAGATGCCCCTTCC
>CAIWVX010000423.1 GCA_903916205.1 uncultured beta proteobacterium | reverse complement strand
CTGATCGTCATGGCTTCTCTGCGAAAAAATTCTGCTTTGGCGGCTGGGATGGATGATGCCTCCGGCCCGCTACCGGAAAAAATTGCGTTGGTACTTCAGGAGTCTCGCTGGCTGGCGCTTATCGTTCTGGCCTTGTTTCTTGGTCTGGCGTTGTGGGGTTATCAACGTAGCGATCCCGGTTGGTCACATGCGGTTCAGACGGCGGTACTGCACAACCCCGTGGGTCGTGGAGGAGCTTGGATTGCCGATTTGTTGCTCTACGTCTTTGGTTTGTCGGCTTGGTGGTGGGTGGTGTTACTGGTGGCGCTGGTTTGGTGGGGATATCGGCGGCTCGATGGTTTTCGCGATAGTGATCGACGTCCGCTTTACATTGCGTTAGCGGGTTTTTTTGTGGTGTTGGTATCGAGCTGCGCTCTTGAAGCCTTGCGTTTTTATTCGCTCAAAGTTGAGCTGCCGCTGGCCCCTGGCGGAATGCTGGGTATCGAACTTAGCAAGCTGGCGGTTCGTTATCTGGGCTATACCGGTGCGACGCTCACCCTGATTGCGGCGCTGACGCTCGGTTGGAGTATTTTTTCAGGAATGTCGTGGATCACTGCGGTTGAGCGTTTGGGTTTTTGCTTTGAACAATCCTTCGTCGGGCTGCGAAATTTGATTGAGTACTGGCAGGATCGGCGCATTGGTCGCGAGGTGGCGCGTGAGCGTGAAGCCGTGGTCGAGGTTGAAAAACGCCGAGTGGAAACGCTGGCACCCATTATTATCGAGACCCCGCCTCCGGCGGCGGCGCGTTCGCTTAAAGCCGAAAAGCGAATCGAGCGTGAACGTCAGGGGTTGATGTTCCCGGAAGCGGTTCAAGGCGGACTGTTGCCGCCGTTGCATCTGCTTGAGGAGGCACCGGAACAGACGGATAGTGTCAGCCCCGAAAGCCTTGAATACACCTCGCGTTTGATCGAGCGCAAGCTGGCTGATTTTAACGTTCAAGTTAACGTGCTGGCGGCCTACCCTGGGCCGGTTATTACGCGCTTTGAAATTCAACCGGCGGTCGGCGTTAAAGGCGTGCAGATTGTCAATCTAGCGAAAGATCTGGCGCGTGCTCTATCAATGGTTTCGGTTCGCGTAGTTGAAACCGTGCCAGGAAAATCCTGCATGGCGATTGAACTGCCGAATATCAAACGGCAAATTGTTCGTTTGTCTGAAATCATTTCCAGTAGCGCCTATCACGACATGGCTTCCCCCTTGGCGATGACGCTTGGCAAAGACATCGGGGGATTGCCGGTCGTCGTTGATTTAGCCAAGATGCCGCATTTGCTGGTGGCGGGGACGACCGGTTCGGGTAAGTCGGTGGGTATCAATGCCATGATTCTTTCATTGCTCTACAAATCTGAGCCAGACAAAGTTAGGCTGATTCTGGTCGATCCAAAAATGCTTGAACTGTCGATCTACGAAGGTATCCCGCATCTTTTGGCTCCGGTGGTCGTCGATATGAAACAAGCCGCCAATGCGCTTAACTGGTGTGTTGGTGAAATGGAACGGCGCTACAAGTTAATGTCGGCTTTGGGTGTGCGCAATATTGCGGGGCTTAATCACCGCATCAAGGACGCCGAAAAAGCCGGAAGCAAGCTGCCAAACCCGTTGTCACTGACGCCGGAAGCGCCCGAGCCCTTGGTTTCCATGCCGAATATTGTGGTGGTTATCGATGAGCTGGCCGATTTGATGATGGTGGCGGGGAAAAAAGTGGAACAGTTGATCGCCCGGCTGGCGCAAAAAGCACGGGCATCAGGCATTCATTTGATTCTGGCTACGCAGCGGCCGTCGGTTGACGTTATTACGGGGTTGATTAAAGCCAATATTCCAACGCGAATGTCATTTCAGGTGTCATCAAAAATTGATTCTCGGACGGTCCTTGATCAAATGGGGGCTGAGGCGCTGCTTGGGCAAGGTGACATGCTGTTTCTGGCGCCGGGGACGGGTTACCCAACCCGAGTTCACGGGGCCTTTGTCGCTGACGAAGAAGTGCATCATGTGGTTGATTATCTCAAACGCGCAGGAAAACCGGATTATGTCGAAGGCGTGTTGACGGGTGCCGGTCTTGACGATGACGGTGAGGATGGCGGGGAGGGTGAGGCCGGTGGTGATGCCGAAACGGATCAGCTCTACGATCAGGCGGTTGAAATTGTACTTAAAAACAAAAGAGCCTCGATTTCGCTGGTTCAGCGGCATTTACGCATCGGCTATAACCGCTCGTCGCGTTTGATTGAGGCTATGGAAAAAGCCGGTCTGGTTTCGGCGATGGATGGACGCGGTGGCCGCGAGGTGATTACCCGCAGGACGGAAGAATAATGAATTGCTTTAATCCCCTTAAGCCCAGGGATCGTCAGACACCGCTTAAGTTGAGGCCTGGGGCTTTTTCGTTTTTTGCTCTGTCTTTGTGTCTCTGTGGTTTGTTTATTGCTAGGGAATCCTACGCGG
>CAIWVX010000422.1 GCA_903916205.1 uncultured beta proteobacterium | reverse complement strand
GGTGACCTCGCCCAGTCGTACGCAAGTCAAGATGAATCCGTACTAACGTCCGGACGTCCGCTCTCCTCGCATCTCGAGCTCATCGTGCGAGCCGATGGCTCCCTCGGGTGGTACGTGACGAGCAAGTTTTGTTATCAGTGAGCATCCGCGTCTAGCCCTCATTTTAGCTTCCGATCGGGCGGTACGCTTTGCCGCTGATTCCGTTCTGCCCGATCCTTATGATGGTCTCGTTGAATCAGATGATGATCAACTGCTGGTGCATGATTGCATGGGGGTTACGTTGTTTATCGACGGAGAACCATGGGGTGTTTTAACGCTTGACGCCCTATCTCCCGGTACGTTTGACAATATTGACCCGATGGAATTTAGCACCTTTATCAGCTTGACAGCTGCCACGGTTAAGGCGGCAGGGCTGATTACCTCTTTGGAGCAGCGAGTGCGTTATGCGACGCAAACCGTATTCAAGGAAAATGCCGACCAGGACATGATCGGTGAGAGTGATTGCATGAAGACATTGCGCAACGAAATTTCCATCGTCGCACCATCGGAACTTGCCGTTTTAATATTGGGTGAAACGGGTGTAGGTAAAGAACTGGTTGCCCAACGCATCCATATGGAATCGAATCGCGCCGATCAAGTTATGGTGTATGTCAATTGTGCGGCCCTGCCCGAGAGCATTGCCGAAAGCGAATTGTTTGGTCATACCAAGGGCGCGTTTTCCGGTGCTATTTCTGATCGAACCGGTAAGTTTGAATTGGCTGACGGTGGCACGCTTTTTCTGGATGAAATAGGCGAATTACCGCTATCACTTCAGGCCAAATTACTGCGCACCCTCCAGAATGGTGATATCCAGCGCGTTGGTAGTGATCGGCAAATCAAAGTCAATGTGCGGATCATTGCCGCGACCAATCGTAACCTGCAACAGGAAGTTTCCGCCGGGTTGTTTCGCCCGGATCTTTATCATCGATTAGCTGTTTACCCCATGCAGGTTCCGGCCTTACGCGAACGCGGCAAAGATGTACTATTGCTAACCGGTGCTTTTCTGGAAAAAAATCAGCAACGCCTGGGCATTAAAAAATTACGTCTGGATCAGAGCGCCAAGCAAGCCTTATTGGCGTACCATTGGCCGGGCAATATCCGTGAACTTGAGCATTTATTGAGTCGGGCGGCATTAAAATCAGCGACCCAGGAAAATCGTCAGGCGGATTTTATAACCCTATCACTGGCTTATCTGGACATCATGCCCAATCAGCCTAAGCCGATGAGCGATATACCTTTTAATACAGTAACAGAGCAAGCTGCGCCAATAGATTTTAAAAGTGCCGTTGACGAGTTTCAGCGCCAACTGATCCAGCAACAGCTCGCCAAACAGCAGGGTAATATGGCCGCTACTGCACGCATGCTGGGTCTGGATCGGGGGAATTTTCATCGCTTACTAAAACGACTGGAATTATCTGGTTTTTAGATTCGAACCTGGATTGAGTGTAATGATCTACTATTCTCGACCATAAAGCGGCCAGTCGCGACCGACGGGAATAAGCGGTTTTCTAAGGCCATTTTTACAGGATTCATTCGTGCAGAGTTTGGGGGTTACGCTACAAGCCAAGC
>CAIWVX010000421.1 GCA_903916205.1 uncultured beta proteobacterium | reverse complement strand
GCACCCTTGGGCTATGTCGACTCAACGCTCGAGTTAGCAATTAACCGGATCGGCATAGCCTTTTTAGATCGCTATCGTGCTCAAATCCTTAGCGTTACCCCATTTTAATACGTCAAAATCATGTGGTTCGAGTATAATCTGCGCTGTTTTTTTCCACGGGATGCTGTTGTGTCAGCCGATAGTTTGATTCGGATTTCCGATCTCAATTTTTCTTACGATGAGCGGACGATTCTTAAAAGAATTTCCATGGAGATTCCGCGCGGCAAACTGATCGCCATCATGGGCAACTCGGGGTGTGGCAAGACCACGCTCCTGCGTCTCATTGGTGGGCAACTCAAGCCAACCCGTGGTGAGCTGCTGGTCGATGGGCAGTCCGTTCCCGATATGAGCCATTCAGAGCTTTATGCGATGCGTCGCCGAATGGGGATGCTGTTCCAGTTTGGGGCTTTGTTTACCGACATTTCGGTCTTCGATAACGTCGCTTATTTAATGCGTGAGCATACCGATCTGACGGAAGAAATGATCCGCGATATGGTCTTGATGAAGCTCAACGCGGTCGGCTTGCGTGGCGCGAACGAATTGATGCCGTCCGAGCTTTCCGGCGGCATGGCGCGGCGCGTGGCTTTGGCGCGGGCTATTGCGCTTGATCCGATGTTGATCATGTATGACGAGCCGTTTGCCGGGCTTGATCCCATTTCGATGGGCGTGATCGGTCAGCTAATCCGCAAATTCAACAATGCCTTGGGTGCGACCACCTTGCTGGTCACCCATGATGTGCAGGAAGCGCTGCTGATTGTCGATTACGTTTATTTTGTTTCGGACGGGCAGATTGTTGCGCAAGGTACGCCGGATGAAATTCGTGCGTCATCTGACCCCTTCGTGCATCAGTTTGTTTATGGCGAGTCCGATGGCCCGGTGCATTTCCATTATCCGGCCACTCCCTTTGAGGATGAATTGATGCGAGAGGGCGCACATGGCTGAAAAAGGATTTTCGGCGTTGATTGAGCTGATCAGAGGCATCGGCCATCGCTTGACTAGCCGTTTGCAACGGCTAGGATTTGCCGCACGATTTTTTGTGATGGTCTTAGTTTATTCAGGCCAGTCGTTTCGCCGCTTGCATTTGACTATCCGGGAAATTTATTTTTCCGGCTTTCAGTCCTTGTTGATTATTCTGGTTTCCGGGCTGTTCATTGGGATGGTGCTGGGTATGCAGGGTTACGAGACCTTGCAGCGCTATGGTTCAGCCGATGCTCTGGGGGTTTTGGTGGCCTTGTCACTGACCCGAGAACTGGGGCCGGTGGTTGCTGCGTTGCTTTTTGCTTCACGCGCCGGTTCGTCGATTACGGCGGAAATCGGCCTGATGAAAGCCACCGAGCAGCTTACGGCGATGGACATGATGGCGGTCAATCCGATCGCTCGGGTGGTGGCGCCGAAGTTCTGGGGCGGTGTTATTTCAATGCCGTTGCTGGCAGCGCTATTCTCCGCCGTGGGGGTTTTTGGCGGTTATCTGATCGGCGTGGTATTTATCGGCGTCGATGAAGGGGCGTTCTGGTCACAGATGCAAGGGGCCGTGGATTTTCGCTTTGATATCTGGAATGGTGTGGTAAAAAGTTTTGTGTTTGGGGTGGCTGTCTCCCTGATTGCTGTGTTTGAAGGCTATGACGCAATTCCGACCGCCGAAGGCGTATCGGCTTCAATCAAAAGAACAGTGGTTTATTCAGCACTGGCTATTTTGGCGCTGGATTTTGTTTTGACCTCCTTCATGTTCCGGGGGCTTTGATGAGTCGTAAGTTGATTGACCTGTGGGTCGGGTTTTTTGTTGTTTTGGGCCTTGCTGCGTTATTGTTTTTGGCACTCAGGGTAGGTAACCTTTCCGCGGCCAATTTTGCCGACACGTACTCGCTCACGGCCAAATTTGATAACATTGGCGGACTGAAAGTTCGTGGGCCGGTGAAAAGTGCTGGGGTTGTTGTCGGGCGGGTGAGTGAAATTACGTTCGATTCACAGTCCTATGAAGCCGTGGTTGAGCTGACTATTGATAGCCGTTACCGCTTTCCCAAAGACACCTTTGCCTCGATTCTGACGGCGGGTTTGCTGGGTGAGCAATACATCGGGCTGGATGCCGGTGGAGAAGAAAAAATGTTAAAAGCGGGCGACGTTGTGGTTAAAACACAGTCGGCCGTTGTACTAGAAAAGTTGATTGGTCAGTTTATGTTTAGTAAAGCGGCCGAAGACTCTGACAAGAAATAACGGGAAGGGATCGTTTGTGAATATTCAAAAAGCCAAGCGTTTATTATCGGTGGCACTTTTGACGGCTGTTCTTGGGGGCCTGACGGGTTGCGCAACGACCGCGAAGAATTCAAAGGATCCCTACGAACCCTTCAATCGCGCCATGTTCTCGGTTAATGAGGCGCTTGACCTCGTGGTTAAACCTGTCGCCCAAGGCTACGATGCCGCCGCGCCACGACCGGTTAAGGTCGGTATCAGCAACTTTTTTGGCAATATTGCCGATGTCGGTACGTCGCTTAATAACCTGCTACAGGGGAAGGGTGAGCAAGGTTTTTCCGATGTCAGCCGGGTCTTGATCAACACCACTGTCGGTATCGGTGGGGTGTTTGATGTTGCCAGCGAAATCGGGCTGGAAAAGCATTCCGAAGATTTCGGCCAAACACTCGGCAAATGGGGTGTGGGTGAAGGCCCCTTCTTTTACTGGCCGCTTATCGGGCCGCGCACCACTCGAGATACATTTGCCGGGGTGGTTGATGCCAACATCGATCCGGTTTGGCATTTAAAGAATATCCCGGCGCGAAACTCGCTTGCCGGAGCGCGTTTAATCAAAACCCGTGCCCAACTCTTACCGACAGACAAAATGATTGAACAGGCGGCATTTGACAAATATGACTATATCCGTAATGCCTATCTGCAAAACCGCCGTAGTGAAGTCAGTGATGGGAAAATGTCGGCGGTTGTGGACTGAAGCGTATTTAATATCTGTTTAGAGAGCGTTTAATGAAATCGTTGTCTGGGTTGTTTTTTGGGTTGTTTCTCGTGTGCACCTCGGTCTTTGCCCAGGAGGAGTCACCTGATGCGCTGATTAAAAAAATTATGGATGATGTCCTGACGATTGTGCGTCAAGACAAGGATATCCAGAGCGGAAATACCAAAAAAGCGATTGAACTGGTCGAGATCAAGATCTTGCCTAGTTTCAACTTTCAGCATATGACCTCGTTGTCCATGGGGCGCGATTGGAACAAGGCCTCCCCGGAACAGAAAAAACACTTAACCGAAGAGTTCAAGACCTTGCTGGTTCGCACCTATTCGAACGCTTTGACCAGTTACCGTGATCAAATCATCCGTTACAAACCGACCCGGATGCAGGGCGGTGATACCGAGGTGCTGGTCAAGACCGAAGTCGTGCAGCCGGGCAATAAGCCGATTCAGATTGATTACTCGATGGAAAAACTAGATTCCGGCTGGAAGGTCTACGATGTGGTCGTTGCTGGCGTCAGTCTAGTGAGCAATTATCGCGATACCTTCAATCAAGAAGTGAAGGCCAATGGGGTGGATGGTCTCATTCAGATGCTGGCAAACAAGAACAAACAGATGGAACCTGGCAAAAAATGATTGAACAAATTGCGGATGGG
>CAIWVX010000420.1 GCA_903916205.1 uncultured beta proteobacterium | reverse complement strand
CTCCATATGTATCTGGCGCGGCGGTTTGCCGACACCATCTCGGTACACGGCGTATTCATGGATGTCTTCGGTATAGGCGTTTTAATCACCGGCGATTCAGGTGTTGGTAAAAGCGAATTGGCGCTCGAACTGGTGTCACGAGGTCATGGTCTAGTGGCCGATGACGTCGTCGAACTGGCCCGCATCGCGCCGACAACCATCGAAGGACGTTGCCCCGGCATGTTGCGCGACTACCTTGAAGTGCGTGGCCTTGGTTTGCTCAACATTCGCACTATTTTCGGTGAAACGGCCTCGCGTCGGAAAATGAAACTGAAGCTGGTTGTCCATCTACAAAAACATTTAACGGGTGAAAATACACTCCAGTTGCCTCTTGAATCACCGTCACAAGAAATACTCGGAATTTCAATACGCGAGGTGGTACTGCACGTAGCTCCCGGTCGGAACCTCTCGGTTTTGCTTGAAGCGGCGGTTCGTAACTGCATTATGCAATTGCGCGGAATCGACAGCATGGGTGAATTTATCGCTCGGCAACAACAAGCCATTCTCAACTCAGAGAGTTGAAGGAATAATGACAAAGGCTTACCGCCTAACGCCCGTCTCGTGGAATCGTTCTGAGCAATCGTCTAATAGGTGTCGGCACGGCAGCCGTTTCTACTTCTTCACAATCAAGCCACAATCCATCGACTTCTGTCACTCGACGGATGTCAATTTCAACGGTGCACAGCAAGGTTTGAATGTGTAAATGAAAATGGCTAAAGGTGTGCTTAATGGGCGTCATCGCTTGCATTTCAAGCAATCGACAGCCATGGCGCCGAGATAGCGCCCTAGCCTCGGCGACCCCGCCCTCGGGCAAGGTCAGCAAGCCGCCCCAAATGCCTGTCGGTGGACGACGTTCAAGCAAGACTTGCTTTCCATCGGTCAGAAGTAAAAAGCTCGCCTCGCGTTCCGACAAAATTTTCTTTGGCCGACTCACTGGAATCTGATGTTGCCGCCCTTCGCGCCGAGCAATACAAGGCTCAACCATCGGGCAGGACTGACAAAAAGGCTTACGTCGGGTACACACGGTCGAGCCAAGATCCATTAGACCTTGGGTATAAGCTTCAATCTCCGTGGTCGGGAGTAGTGATTCAGCAAGCAACCACATTTCGCGTTCGATCGCCGCCGCACCGGGAAATCCATCAATACCAAAACACCGGGCCAGGACGCGCTTAACGTTACCATCCAGAATGGCCGTGCGCGTACCAAAGGCAAAAGCGCTTATCGCGGCCGCCGTTGAGCGCCCGATCCCCGGCAAACTAACGATAACCTCAGGCGACTGAGGAAATTGACCACCGAAGTCGTTAACGATGATTTGGGCGCAACGGTGAAGATTGCGTGCTCTGGCGTAATACCCTAAACCAGCCCAGAGTTCGAGCACCGATTCCAACGGCGCATTAGACAGCGCGACAACATTCGGGAAACGCTCGATAAAGCGTAAGTAATAGGGGATCACCGTACTGACTTGCGTTTGTTGCAGCATGATTTCGGACAGCCAAATGCAATAAGCCTCCCGCGTTTTCTGCCAAGGCAGATCATGGCGACCATAATTTTTTTGCCAAGCGATCAGGTGTTCAGAAAAAAGAAAACTACGCATTGATGTTCCGAATAAAAAAGCTTGCACGGAGGGCGAGGCACGCATGAAAGGCTCCGG
>CAIWVX010000419.1 GCA_903916205.1 uncultured beta proteobacterium | reverse complement strand
TTGACGAACTGCTCAGCGGTTTTGAAACTCACCTAGAGCGAGGATTAAGCCGCCAAGAAGCGCAATCGCGGCTGGAAAAACTGGGGGCCAACGAACTCAGCGCTCGACCTCGCCCCGGTTTTTTAGCGCTTCTTTGGGATCAATTCAATAACTATCTGGTGATCATTCTGATCATCGCCGCACTGGTTTCGCTGGCCCTTGGCGAATACGTCGATTCCGTCGCTATCATCTTCATCGTCATTTTGAACGCCGTGGTTGGTGTGCTTCAGGAATCCAAGGCGGAACAGGCGCTTGAAGCATTGCAAAAAATGGCCGCCCCGAATGCGCAAATTATCCGCGACGGCGAACAAATAACCCTACCCGGACGCGAAATTGTCGTCGGTGACATCGTTATGCTGGAAGCCGGAAATTATGTCCCGGCAGATTTGCGCTTAGTTGAGAGCGTCAACCTGAAAATTGAAGAAGCCTCTCTGACCGGAGAATCCGTGCCGGTAGAAAAAAACGCCCGTGTCGTTCTGGATGCGGAAATACCTTTGGGTGACCGTAAAAACATAGCCTTTATGGGCACTCTGATCACTTATGGACGCGGTAAAGGTTTGGTCACCGGAACCGGCATGAACACCCAGATCGGGCTTATCGCCGAGATGATCCAGTCGTTTGAAACCGAAGACACTCCGCTGCAAAAAAAGCTTGAGCATCTGGGCAAGGTTCTTGGTACGGGCTGCCTGGCGATCTGTGCGCTGGTTTTTATTTACGGCCTGTTCCGCGATACCCATCTCACTTCAGTGCTGGATCAGGGGTTCATGCATTATCTTGAAACCGAGAAGAAGGACATTATTCATCTCTTTATGACCGCCGTGAGTCTAGCCATTGCCGCGGTTCCCGAAGGACTTCCCGCGATTGTGACCATCTGCCTAGCCCTCGGAATGCAGCGGATGATCAAACATAATGCCCTGATTCGTAAACTCCCGGCGGTCGAAACACTCGGTTGCGCGACAGTTATCTGTTCTGACAAAACAGGCACACTGACACAAAACCAAATGACCGTCGTCCAGGGATGGGCTGGAAACAAACGTTTCCACATTACCGGCGAAGGCTATAGCCCGATGGGTGAATTTTTCTTGGGGAGCAATCGCTTTGATTCGCGTAACGATCCAGATGTCGCGTTCCTGCTGAAAGGTGGGCTGGTCTGCAATGACGCCCGGCTGGAGGAAAAAATCGACGAAAACGGGAAACCCTCGTGGCGTATCGTCGGCGACCCAACCGAAGGGGCTATGGTGACGGCTGCCGCCAAGTGTGGAATTCTGCGTCACGACATTGATAATGAACTGCCACGAATTCAGGAAATCCCCTTCGACTCCGAGCGCAAACGGATGAGCACGATTCACCAGATTGTTGGCGAGCGAGCTCAAGCGCTGGTTTCCGGTATCGGATCGCCGCCGCTGATCGCTTTCATCAAAGGCGCACCCGATGTCATTCTCAATCTCTGCAAGCAACGCTTGGAATCGGGCCAAGCCACGCCTCTAACGGAGGACATGCGTGCCACGATCCTCGAACAGAACCGCGATATGGCCAGTAATGCCTTGCGCGTTTTGGCCGTCGCCTATCGCCCGTTTCAGAACGTTCCTGAAAATATGACGCCCGAAGCGGTTGAGACCGATCTAGTCTTTGTCGGACTGATGGGTATGATCGACCCCCCCCGCCACGAAATCGTCGATGCCCTGAGAGTGGCACACGGTGCTGGCCTCAAATGCGTCATGGTGACCGGCGACTACAAAGATACAGCGGAGGCTATTGCCCGTGACATCGGCCTACTGACACCGGGCGGACTGGTATTGACCGGCCCAGAAATCGAAAAACTCAGTGACGCAGATTTGGCTTCCCGAGCCAATCGCTTGCAGGTCTGCTGTCGGGTTTCGCCGCAGCACAAGACGCGGATCGTCGACGCGATGAAGGCTAACGGTCACGTTGTCGCCATGACCGGCGATGGTGTCAATGATGCCCCGGCATTGAAACGGGCCAATATTGGTATCGCTATGGGGATCACCGGCTCGGATGTTGCCAAGCAGACGGCGGACATG
>CAIWVX010000418.1 GCA_903916205.1 uncultured beta proteobacterium | reverse complement strand
GATGAAATTTACAACTTGGGTGCACAAAGCCACGTGGCCGTGTCATTCGAGTCCCCTGAATACACCGCCGACGTCGACGCCATGGGCACGCTGCGCCTGCTAGAGGCCATTCGCATTTTGGGTTTGGAGAAAAAAACCCGTTTTTACCAAGCTTCGACGTCTGAGTTGTATGGCTTGGTTCAAGAGACGCCGCAAAAAGAAACCACACCGTTTTACCCGCGCAGTCCGTATGCCGTGGCCAAGATGTACGCCTACTGGATCACGGTCAACTACCGCGAAGCCTATGGCATCTATGCCTGCAACGGCATCCTGTTCAATCATGAGAGCCCACGCCGTGGCGAAACCTTCGTCACGCGCAAGATCACCCGCGCCGCGACTCGCATCAAACTCGGGCTGCAGGATTCGCTCTACATGGGTAACCTCGATTCGCAGCGCGACTGGGGCTATGCGAAAGAATACGTCGAGATGATGTGGGTCATGCTCCAACAGGACAAACCCGACGACTACGTGGTCGCGACCAACGAGACGCACTCGGTGAAGGAGTTTATCCAAGAGACGTTTGCGCTGCTCGATCTCGACTGGGAGAAATACGTCAAATACGACGCCCGCTACGAGCGGCCCGCGGAGGTTGAACTTCTGATCGGCGATCCCGCCAAGGCAAAGCGCCAGCTCGGCTGGGAGCCGAAAGTGAAGTTCAAGGAACTCGTGAAGATCATGACCGAGGCCGACCTCGAACTCGCGAAGCGCGAGGCGCAGATCGCCAAGCTGCCCGCGCCTTCGCGCGCGCCGTTTGCGTGAGAGCTGAGTGTTAAGTTCTAAGATTTAAGTGTTAGGCAATGAGCTATCACTCTTTTGAGGATCTTGAGGTGTGGCGCCGAGCGCGTGCGCTCGTCCGCGAAACCAACCGGGTTACGGAGGCCTTCAAGGATTGGTCGCTCCGTGATCAAATGCGACGGGCGGCAGTTTCAATTGCCTCTAACATTGCCGAAGGCGCCGAAAGAAATGCGAGTGCCGAATTTCAACACTTCATCGGGATTGCCAAAGGCTTGGCTGCCGAGTTGCGAACGCAGCTCTACCTGACAGCCGACTTGGGGCTGGTTGCGGAAATAGAGGTGAAGCGTTTGGTCGAGGAGACCAGACAATTGGGTGCAATGTTGGAAGGTTTGCGTCAAAGCTTGGCTCGAAAACCTAAGCCGTAGGTCTTAAAACCTAACACCTCCCACTTAACACTCTTCATGAAACTTTTTATCGCGGGACATCAGGGCATGGTCGGTGGCGCGCTCGTGCGGCGCTTCGCGAACGAGCCAGGCGTGTCGCTGGTGCTGCGCACCCGCCGGGAACTGGACCTGACCAACCAGGCGGCTGTGGAAGGTTTTTATGCCGCGGAAAAACCCGATATCGCGATCATCGCGGCCGCGAAGGTCGGCGGCATCCACGCCAACCACACTTACCCGGCGGAATTTCTCTTCGACAACCTCGCGATTGCGTCGAACACGATCCACAGCGCCTACCAGGCCGGGGTGAAGCGGCTGCTGTTTCTCGGCAGTTCCTGCATCTATCCGAAGCTCGCGCCGCAGCCGATGCCCGAGGAATGCCTCCTCACCGGTCCGCTCGAGCCGACGAATGAGGCCTACGCGATCGCGAAGATCGCGGGCCTCAAGCTGGCGCAATACTACCGCAAGCAATACGGCGCGTGTTACCACTCGGCGATGCCGACGAATCTCTACGGCCCAGGCGACAACTACCACCTCCAGAATTCGCACGTGCTGCCCGCGCTTATCCGCAAGTTTCACGAAGCGAAAACCGCCGGTCGTTCCGAGGTGGTCGCCTGGGGCACGGGCAGCCCGAAGCGTGAGTTTTTGCATGTGGACGATCTGGCCGACGGGTGCGCGTTTCTCCTCGGGCTCGAAAATCCGCCGGATTGGATCAACGTCG
>CAIWVX010000417.1 GCA_903916205.1 uncultured beta proteobacterium | reverse complement strand
GCGCTTGAGCATAATGCGACCAGCGATCTTGACTTCAACCGGTGTGGCTTCGAGTTCTTCAGCAGTTTTTGATTCGTAGCCTTCGATGATCTTGCCGGCGGTATTTTCCCGCGAGAAATCATTAGGATAAGCCTTGCCGGTGGTTCGCCATTCGGCGAGTTTGGCCCGGCGCTCGGCGATGATGTGGTGTTCATCCTGTTCAGTAGGGAGGGCAGGGGGGTTAGGTCGTTCGGACATGATTTGTCTCATCAATAATTGAGGGTGGCGTTAGAGGCTGTGAAATAAGACCCAGCTTCCACCGCAAAGGCGCAAAGAACATCAAGTTTACGCAAAGAAAACGCAAGAAAGACCTTTGTTTGCAAGGTTTCCTTTGCCTTAGCTTTGCCTCTTTGTCCCTTTGCGGTGGGTTCTAATTTTTTCACAATTCCTCAGACAAATTCTTAAAATTCTGCAATCAGACGCCCTGTTTCAGGCTGGCTTCAATGAACTGGTCGAGATCGCCATCAAGCACACTTTGCGTGTTGCCGCATTCGACGTTGGTTCGTAGATCCTTAATGCGCGACTGGTCGAGCACGTAGGAGCGAATCTGGTGGCCCCAGCCAATGTCAGTTTTCGAATCTTCAAGTTTCTGTTGTTCGGCCTGACGTTTGCGGATTTCGGCTTCGTACATGCGCGATTTCAGCATAGCCATCGCTTCAGCTCGGTTACGGTGCTGCGAGCGGTCATTCTGGCACTGCACGACGATGCCGGAAGGCACATGCGTAATGCGCACCGCCGAGTCGGTTTTGTTAATGTGCTGACCCCCGGCCCCTGAGGCGCGATAGGTGTCAATGCGCAGATCGGCGGGGTTAATGTCAATTTCGAATGAATCATCGATTTCGGGGTATACAAAAATCGAGCAAAAACTCGTATGACGGCGGGCGTTCGAGTCGAACGGCGATTTGCGCACCAGACGATGAATGCCAGTCTCAGAACGCAGCATACCAAAGCAATAGTCGCCAGAAAGTTTGATGGTGGCGGTTTTAATGCCCGCCACATCGCCATCGGAAACTTCGAGTACATCGACGGTATAGCCTTTGCGATCACCGTATTTGACGTACATCCGCAGTAACATCGAGGCCCAGTCCTGCGCTTCAGTCCCGCCAGCACCGGACTGGATGTCGATAAAACAGTTGAGCGGATCGGCTGGGTTATTGAACATGCGGCGGAATTCGAGATGGGCGATTTGCTTCTCGATTTGATCCACATCAGCGGAGATGGACAGCAGCGTGCCGTCATCATTCTCGTCGCGGGCCATCTGGAAGAGTTCGTCGGCATCCTTGAGAGCTTCGCTGACGCTATCCAGCGTCAGAACGACATTTTCCAGCGACTTTCTTTCTTTGCTGAGTTCTTGTGCACGATCCGCGTTGTCCCAGACTTTCGGGTCTTCGAGTTCGCGTGCAACGGCGTTTAACTGATCGAATTTATGATCGTAGTCAAAGATACCTCCGCAACTCGGCGGTGCGCTGCGCAAGATCCACGAGTCGGTTGGCGATGAGATTAAGCTGTTCAGCTTCCATGGGATTCCCAAAGGAGGGTGGCAAGCCGAGCATTATAACCGCTGAACACCTCTGATTTAAGGGGTTGATGCCATTTGGGGTGCGATTCAAACGGCGGATTCAACTCTAAAACGCAAATATTATTCCGTTTTTTCCGGCATTTTCGATAAAAATTGAGCCTGGCACCTTACTCTAGATTTGGTACCTCATCGTTATTCTGGCCTCAAGCGCAGCAAGATTTTCAAGACCTATTTTGGCGGTGCTTCCTGCAATACCAGAGGTGACAAACGGGGAATTGTCACCAAGTTGGTCCAACGACTCCTTGATGCTGGCAAAGATGATCTCTCGATTTTCGCGGCGGCAAACAAACGCGCCAAGCGGCACAAAGTTGTGGCGTTCTCCTTTCGTGACGGCAGGGATGCAGTAGCACAGCGCCGCGAGCGTTTCGAACCAATCGAACGCTAGTGTGAACGCGTCGTCACTCGGAAATGCATTTCCGAGTGACGACAGTAGATGGTCATGCAGGAGGTTGTTGAGTGGGAAGTATTCTTGCTCTCGCCTAGGCAGTAACTTTATGGCGTTCAAGTTGCTGGTGGCCTGAAATAGCGCCAGAACCGGTGCAACGTCAACAATGCGTTGTTCCTTGAAAGGGGCGGTGAAGAGCAATCCTAAATTGTCCCAACGCTCCTTGAAGACCGCTCCGATGCCCAGTCCGTAGAACAGCAAAGTTGCCGGATAACGCCGCAGATCCCGCCACAGATCCCGCCACAAGAGAACGTTACTGCCTTGAGACCTCCGCGCGAATCGATCCAGCGCCCGGCGCCAGGGTTCCAACTGCTCCGTATTGCTCCATATTCCGGCAACAAAGCCGGCCTCAATCATCACCTCCATCGTCGCCTCATAGCCGTGGACGCACCGTTCAAGATTGGCGGAATTCACCTCACGGTTGTTGTCATCGGGTGCCGTTGCCGCAATCGTCTTGAGGGCTCGATCGGCCTCGGCAGTTACGAGGTCGTCCAAAGATATCCGATAGCGGTCTTCCGAGAGATACCTTTTCAAGCTCGCGATTGCTACTTGCTTTGAGATCGGATGGGGTCGCGAAAACTCCTCGAGTGCCTTAATTTTTTCGGCAATAGAAACAAAGAATGTATCGGCGTCCGCTATCGAAACAAGCGTTGCACCTTTGCGCTCGATGAGCTCGGTCGCTTTCGCGCTTGGCGCGTCGCGGCTGGCCCAATAAGTAGAGAACCTCCGGTACGGCGACCTAATCATCGCAGCTCGTAGGGCGTCGTCCCAGTCCGCTGACCAGCCCGCCACGATGAGTCCGAATTCATCGAATACCCTGTCAAGAAGTTTGTTGAATTCGTCGGGGTAAGCGGAGAGTTCCTCAGGCGTGTTCCGTATGCGGGTATCAAGGTAGTCACCGTGTATCTTGATAAGCGTGCAGGGCGTGTGAATAAGCGGCAGCGCACCAGCAATGTGATCCGGGGAACTCAAAACAGTCGGGACGATACCGGCTTCTTGCAATGCAGTCTCAAGCAACCGGTCGAAATTCGTCGTTAGAACAACTCGGACGTAGCCTTGCTTAATGAGCTTAGCGACCGCGTGGTGCGCTTTCGTTGGCCGCTTGGCACCCTCCTCGCGCTCCTGCTCCTGCCTTGTGGGTGTTGGCTCCCAGTACGTCCGAAGCAGTTGCTGGCGTTCCGCAGGTGTCTTGGCGAGCGCATTGAGCAGATCCGAATAGTCTGGGCTCTTTCCCGTCGCCCCGATGCACCAAGAAACCGGGTTTGGTTCACAATTTTCGCCACGAATAGCCGCAAGCTTGCGCACAAGATCGAGCGTGATCTCCCAGCCCGTCGGAATCTCCGCAGCCCTTGAAACACCTCAGCCTAGGACGATTGCGTACACGCCCTTGTTGGCATGCATCGAGAACGCAAGCGCGTCTGCAGGTTCAATCATTCTTTTATGGTCCCATTTCCACTGTAGCTGCTGCGCACGCTGCGCTTTCGCCAAGCAAATTCAACCTAAAAAACTCAGTTGACG
>CAIWVX010000416.1 GCA_903916205.1 uncultured beta proteobacterium | reverse complement strand
CGATTAGTAATCGGGTAACGCCAGTCTTTGCCAAATCCACGTTGCGTTACACGAATGCCAACCGGCGACTGACGACGTTTGTATTCGCTGATTCTCAGCAGACGAACAACGCGCCGCACATCGGCCTCGGCATAGCCCTTGGCGATAATCTCACGCGGGCTGAGGTCGTTTTCCATGTAAGCCTCGATAATGGCATCGAGCACTTCATAGGGCGGCAAACTGTCCTGATCGGTCTGATTTAGCTTCAACTCAGCCGATGGCGGACGCGTAATAATGCGTTCGGGGATTGCATAAGATACGGTGTTTCGCCAATTAGAAATGCGATAAACCAGCGTCTTGGCAATATCCTTGATCACCGCAAATCCACCGGCCATATCACCGTAAAGCGTGCAGTAACCGACGGCCATTTCGGATTTGTTCCCGGTAGTGAGCACCAGCGAACCCGATTTGTTGGAAAGCGCCATCAGAATCATGCCGCGAATGCGTGCTTGCAGATTTTCTTCGGTGGTATCCGGCGGCAAACCGGCAAATTCTTTTTCCAGCATGGCGGCAAAAGTTTGCATCGCCGGTTCAATCGCGATTTCGTCGTAACGGACACCCAGTAGGCGGATCATTTCACGCGAATCGGCGAGACTAATTTCAGCGGTATAAGGCGAAGACATCATCACCGCTCGCACTTTGTCGGCCCCTAGCGCATCGACGGCGATACATAGCGTCAAGGCCGAATCAATGCCGCCTGAAAGCCCGATGATGGCACCGGGGAAGCCATTTTTTCCAAGGTAGTCACGGACTCCAAGCACCAGCGCCTGATAGACCTCGGCTTCAACGGCCTGATCTGCAACCATCAGGCTCGGCTGCGGTTCGCCCTCGGTAAAATCCACCACGACCAAAGCTTCTTCAAAACGCGGCAACTGACAGCAGACTTCACCTTGTGAATTCAACACAAACGAACCGCCATCAAAAACGAGTTCATCTTGCCCACCCACCAGATTGGCATAAACCACCGGCAAACCCGTCGCCGCGACACGCTCACGTAACACCTCGGCCCGCAGTTTTTGTTTGCCAACATGGTAAGGCGAGGCATTGAGCACCAGCAGGATTTCAGCGCCAGAGGCGCGGGCGCGATCGGCCGTCCCGGCTTCCCAGACATCGGCGCAGATATTGATTCCGCAACGTACCCCTTTGAGCGTCACGACACACGGCGAGTCACCGGAGTCGAAATAACGCTCTTCGTCAAAAACCTTGTAGTTGGGCAAACGCTGCTTGCAGTAGGTGGCTACGCGAAAGCCATCGCGGATCAGCGTAGCGGCATTGAAACAACTGTCGCCACGCGTTATCGGGTGACCGACCAGCACAGCAATTCCGCGCAGTTTGGCCGCTAGGGCATCGAGTTCCTGTTCGCAAGCGGTATAAAAATCTTCGCGTAGCAAGAGGTCTTCGGGAGGATAGCCGCAGAGCACGAGTTCTGGGGTAAGCAAGAGATCGGCACCTTGTGCTTTGGCACGCTGGGCGAAATCGAGGATACGCGCCGCATTTCCGGCGAGGTCGCCGACCGTGGCGTTGATCTGGGCAATGGCGATCTTAAGTGACATAGCCGCAACTATAAACGATAGCCGCTAAATTCGCTCCAACTCACTCGCCCCAAGCGGCCAGAAATTCATGCCAGTGGGGCTTGTCAAGCTTTTTCAGTTCGGCACGAACGAAGAGAATTTCATCTTCATATTCAAGGCGCGACAGTTCGCCGCGCATCAGACGGAAGCGTAGCGAGACGAGGTAGGTATTCATCACGTCGGTTTCGCAATAATCGCGAATCCCAGCAATTTCGCCCGTCTGCCAGGCCTCCCAAACCTTGCTGCCGTCCATCCCTAGTTTTCCGGGAAAGCCGATCAGCTTAGCCAGTGCGTCAAGTGGTGCACTGGCTCGCGGCTGATACATCGCTAGCAGATCCATGAGATCAAGATGGCGGGTATGGTAACGGCTGATGTAATTGTTCCACTTAAAGTCGCGACTATCGGCGTAATCGCCATCACCCAAATCCCAATAGCGCGACGCCACCACGCCGTGAATCAGCCCTCGGTAGTGCAACACCGGCAGATCGAAACCGCCCCCGTTCCAAGAAACCACCTGCGGCGTAAATTTCTCAACGCCATCAAAAAAGCGTTGAATGATCTCGCCTTCGCTTTGTTCAGGCTCGGCCAGCGACCAAACCTTAAGATCCTTACCCACCCGCAGCGCACAAGAAATCACCGCGACACGTTGCAAATAATGCGGCAAAAAATCGTTACCAGACTGCGCCCGACGCTGCTGAAAAGCCATCTCGGCAACCTCCGCGTCAGACAGCGCCGGATCGAGGTCGTGCAGACGGCGCAAGCCCGGCACATCGGGAATAGTTTCAATATCGAAGGCGAGGATCGGTTTCATACTATTGACCTATGAAAAATTAAAGAATCAACCGCGATTGTACCCGTCCCCAATGGGGGGCGTATTTCCGCTCTGTTATACTTTGCGCCCCAACTTTGTCTCAAAAAAATCCTATGTCGATCCAGTTCAAAATCATTCCGGTGACGGCCTTTCAGCAAAACTGTAGTCTCGTGTGGTGTGATGAAACACGTCAGGCGGCGGTTATTGATCCGGGGGGCGATCTGTCGCGTATTCTTGCTGGTGTGGAAGAAATGGAGTTGACGCTGGAGAGAATTCTGGTCACGCACGGGCATATTGATCACGCCGGTGCGGTGGCCGAGTTAGCGGAGCGTCTTTCACTGCCGGTTGAAGGGCCACAGCATGAAGACAAATTTTGGATTGACGGTATGCCGCAGCAGAGCAAGGCGTATGGATTCCCCGATGTACGTTCGTTTACGCCGGATCGTTGGCTGAAACAGGGGGATTGTGTGCGCTTTGGTCATGTTGAAATGGATGTGCTGCATTGCCCTGGGCATACTCCCGGTCATGTGGTTTTTTTCAATGCGCCGGGGCGTTTGGCGTTTGTCGGCGATGTCCTGTTCAAAGGCTCGATTGGCCGGACAGATTTTCCGAAAGGTGACTTCGACACCTTAATTGCGTCGATTCATGGACGATTATGGCCGCTGGGTGACGATGTGGCTTTTGTCTCAGGTCATGGCCCGATGTCCACGTTTGGCGCTGAGCGACGGACTAATCCGTACTGTGGCGATTAAGCCTTCAGCTTCGCCAAGAACTTACCAGTTACTGATCGAAGTCAGTCAAGCGGTGCGCGTTGTTGTGGGGCGTTTGGGATGGATTG
>CAIWVX010000415.1 GCA_903916205.1 uncultured beta proteobacterium | reverse complement strand
CACCCAGGCACCAGCGACGAAGACATGATGAACTTGGCCATTTGGCTCAAGAAAAACGGCTTTCGCGCCGATCAAGTTCAAACCTTCTACCCGAGCCCCATGGCCACTGCCACAGCCATATATCCACCCTATTCCCCGCTCGTTAGCACACGTTGTGTGAAAAATTTTAGCGCTTTAGCATCATCTGGCGAGTTTCTGCAAACCTCCTAGTTAAGTGCAATCAGATGTGAATATGACCCAGAGCAATGGCGGTTGCAAGCCAGATCATCGAAACGCAAATGGCGGGTAGCAAGGCGTATTTTTGTAAGTCACCAAATTCGACCTTATTAAGCCCCACCAGCAAATAAGTTGAAGGAACGAGTGGGCTGAGCAAGTGCGCCCCCTGTCCGATCAGCGCGGCCCGTCCCATTTCTGCGGCGGGAATATCGTAGGCGGCTGCCGCTTTAGCCAATACGGGTAGCACGCCGAAATAGAAGGCATCATTGGTCATAAAGAAGGTTCCAGGCAAACTGATCAGCGCGGTGATGAAAGCCAAATGGGGCCCCATGGCTTCGGGAATGCCGGTGAGAATCATTTTAGCCATTGAGTCAATCATTTTGGTTTCGGACATAATGCCCATGAAAATCCCTGACGCAAATACCATAGCCACAACGGGCATGGCATTAGCTCCATTGGCACAGATCCGCGCCTGCTGTTCCTTGTTTGAGTAATTGATAATCAACGCCAGTGCCGTACCCACGATGAACAAGATCGCCAGAGGAAGCGTCTCTTTGATCAGGCAGATCATCAAAATAGTCGTCAGCGCCACATTAAACCAGAATTTCTTGGGCCGCTTCAGCCTGTTGATTTCATCGTTTTCGGAAGAGGTCACGTGGGTCGCATCGTGGCTCAGATCAAGTACGCCAAGACGAACGCGCTCTTTAATCCCCCAACGGTAGGCCATGAAACAGACAAACAACGTACCTAAAACCATGCCGGGAATCATCGGAACAAAAACCTCAGACGCCTCCACCTGCATGGAGGCCATCACCCGAGCCGTCGGCCCGCCCCAGGGAATAATGTTCATGATCTGGTTTTCCATCACGGCTAGCGCGGGCAGAATAATCGGTTTGATCCCCAATCGCCGATGAACTGCCAGCATGGCCGAACAGGTCACCAGATAGGTTGTTGAACCGTCACCATCGAGTGAAATACAGGCGGCCAGCAAGGCGGTTCCGACACAGACTTTCATCGGATCACCTTTAACTGTTTTCAGTATTTTTTCAATGACCGGATCAAACAGCCCCGCATCGATCATGATGCCGAAATAGAGAATGGCAAAGCAGATCATGATTCCGGTCGGCGCAACTTTCTTCACGCCATCAAACATCATCTTGCCTAGTTTGACATCGTAAAACCCGAGACTGATGGCAAACACAATCGGGATAAGAATCAGCGCATTCATCGCTGTCATGCGCTTAGACATAATCAGGTACATGAACACGCCAATCATGGCAAATCCGGCATAGGCCAATGTTGTTGAACTCATCTTGACTCCCCTTCAAAGTTTTTTACGAACAGCCCACCATTTACTCAATCACCCAGACCCTATGGAACATCAGCATAGTAAATTGGCCCATAGGCCGAGCGCTCTAAGATAACCTTTCGATGACTAAAATAGACGGAGAATCAACCACTTGAACTCCACGATTATCCGCACAATGACCTTCAAACGTCTTACAACCCACTGCATTCATTCAACGGGGGAAATGGCCGTGAAATGCACGGCCATTGACTTATATTTTCCCAGTAAAACAAGGCTTAGAAACGATAACGACCGCCCATCATGAGAGACTTCGGTGAGAAATTGGCCGGGAGACCGGTCCCGCTGTCGTAACCTTGGCAGGTTCCGCCAGCACAGAGTGAATTCTGTCCGCCGTTTTTGTTGGTCACTGTTGCGTAATAGGCGTACAGATCGGTTTGCTTATCCAGTGCATACTCGTAGCCAACACCCAAATGAGTTGAATCACGGTCGGTTGACATTTTGTCATTGAGATGACTGTAGACCGCGCGAACGGTATGAACCTCCTTGAACGGTGCCGCTACACCAAGCCACCAGACGTTACGGTCAAGCGACTTCACACCCCCGGCTTGATCATCTTTTCCTTGCAGGTATTGACCGTAAAATTTGGCCACTTTGATGTCATAGGTAGCGGCTAGATTCCACGAAGTACGACGCAAATTCTCGGTGGCCGGTGCGGCGACAGCGCCGGTTCTCAGGTAGTTCAAATAACCGGTAGCAAGAAAGAGCGGGCCCTGGTTATAGGTTAAGGTACCGCTTGAACCCTTACCTTCGTCCTGCGGCCCGATGCTTGTATTGGCACCGCTGGCCAAACCGACATTAGCATTGCTGTTGTTTTCCATACCTGCCGAATAGGCGAGATTAACGCCAAAGCCAGCGAACTTCGGTGAAGCATAGAAAACCCCGTTGTCGAAACGGCTGGCGGCAGCACTCGACCACAGACGGAAAGCCGTTGCCCCACCGATAGTGAAGGGATCAGAAGCGCTGGTTATCGAATAGATTGGCGCATAGTCACGACCAAAGCGCACATCACCGAATTTTCCACGCAAACCAACGAAAGTATTACGCGAGAAGATTGCCACTCCCGTGGTATTGGGTGCCGAGGAAGAGGCCGTACCTTGTCCCGGATTACTGATATTGCTTGAGTGTCCCGTATTCTGCCCATTGTCTAAAGACACCCCGGCTTCTAATTGAAAATAGGCCGCTAGATCATTGCCAAATTGACGTTCGCCCTTGAAACCCAAGCGGCTGGCCGATCCCAAACCACTTTGTATGCGCGCTTTTGATCCTTTTCCGTAGTCACCCAACTCCAGACCGGCATCGGCGATACCGTAGATGGTGAACCCTTTGGGCATCGAAAGGCCTCCAGTACTTACTGCATTTCCACCCGATGTCGCCGCAAGGGTCGCCTTATTGGCCGCTTCTTTGGCTGTGGCGACCTCTAGCGTAGCCGCTTCAAGTTTTTTCTCCAGCGCATCCAGACGTGCTCTCTGCGCGGCTACTTCGGCACGCATGTCGGAAGTGGCATCAGCCCATGCGGGCGTCGCTAAAAAGCCGGTAGTTGCCACACAGCCAAGCAAAATCATACTGGTCACGCTACGTTTTGGCTCATTTACTCTCATGTTCCTATTCATAAATCCCCCACGTATGTTCGGCAGCCCCAGTCGACATGACAAACTGCACAGATGCAATTTACGAAACATTAACCTTCTATTTGCCTTCATCTCAGCGAACGGTTTTGTCGTATTCTCGGCTCCTCAGAGATTTCTTTTCTTAATTCCAATGCCACAAAAAAATTGGAATAGACTGTTCAAAGGCCCTATCACCACTTATTTCAATTCGGCGCTAAATCCATGAAACTACTTCTTGTCGAAGACAACCGCGAATTGTCTTGTATGCTGAGCAAACTGCTAAAGCAATCGGGATATGTCGTAGAACAGGCATTCACCGGAGAAGAGGCGTCACAGTTTCTGCTGACGCAAACGTATGACGCCATTTTGCTGGATCTGATGTTGCCTAATTTGAGAGGCCACACGCTGCTCAAGAACTTGAGAGCCCAAAACAACGATGTACCGGTGCTGATCATCAGCGCACAAAACAAGATGAATGACATCATCGATCACTTGAATCTAGGTGCAGATGATTATCTGACCAAGCCGTTTGACATTCATGAATTAGAAGCGCGATTACGTTCTCTGTTACGTCGTTCCATGGGTCGAGCCAATCCCGTTCTCTCATGTGGTTCCGTCCAATACAACACAAATTCAAAGCGATTCAGCAGTTATGGCTACGATTTATCTTTGACGCCGCGTGAACATGCCGTACTTGAGGTGCTAATTCGATCCCCAGGAAAAACGGTCTCCAAAACAGAACTGGCGGATAGTTTGTGCACTCTCGAAGATTCGGTATCAACTAAAGCCTTAGAAATTTACATCGTCCGCCTACGCAAGAAAATTGAAAACACCGGGGCTCAGATTATTACCCTGCGTGGTCTTGGATACATGCTGACCGATGTGGCTGAATAAATTGATCCGCCTCAGAAGCCTAAAGAGTCGGCTGGCGCTGTTTGTTCTCCTGCCACTGATGTTGCTGACGGCCATCGATCTGGTCATGACGTCGCATAATTCGAGCCAAATTGCCACGCTGGTGCAACAGCAACTGCTGCACGGCTCGGCAAAAATGATTTCACAACAATTAATCTTTGCAGACGGTAGCTATGAAATAAGCGTCCCGCCTGCTGCCTTCGAACTATTCAAGAGCAAGCACCGGGATCGCGTGTTCTATTCCGTACACACCAAAGAAGGTCGGCTGATTTCAGGAGGTGACGAACTGCAGCCCTACCTAGCCCCTCTCGAAATTGAAGAAGAAAAGTTCTTTGAAACGATTCTGCTTGGTGAACCCGTGCGGGTCATCGCTTTTGCCCATTCGTTAACTAACTCGACCTCGGGTGATTTTGCTGTCACGCAAGTCGCGCAGACCCTTCGTGGTCATGATGAATTCCGCGACAATCTACTGTGGTCAACGATTCGCGCTCATTTATTATTGTTATCGATAACGACTCTAGCCCTCTTTATCGCACTGCACTGGACACTAAACCCACTGATAAAGTTTGGTCGGACGCTCCTCCAGCGTCAGCCAGGATCACTCGAAAAACTAGAAAATAAGCAAGCGCCAACCGAACTTGAGCCGGTCATTCAAGCTTTGAACGATTATGTTTCTAAGCTAGGCTCAACCCTTGCCTCGTATGAGAAATTCGTTTCGGATACGGCGCACCAGCTGCGTACATCATTTGCGATCATTTCCTCACAAGTCGATTTTGCCAAACGTAATAACGACCATAATAAAATTCAGATCGAAGTTCTGGATGCCCTTCAGAAAGCGCTTAAACAGTGTACCAAGGTCATTAACCAGTTACTGATGCTGGCCTCGGTCGAACACACGAAGCAGGATCAATTTAACGCCTCGGAAGTTCAGCTTTCAGTAATTCTCGTCACCGTTATTGAGGAAATGGCGGCACTGGCTCAGCAAAAAGGAATTGAACTCGGTGTCGATGAGTTTGATGAAAGCCTCCATATTTTGGCACCAGAAAAATTATTGCATGAAGTGTTCTCCAACTTGGTCGACAATGCGATACAGCACATGGGCAAACCTGGCACGGTCATCATCTCGCTGCGTCGTATTGATCATAGCGCACAAATATGCCTGACTGATAACGGCATTGGCATTCCGCTTGAGTTACGGGAAAAGGTTTTTGATCGTTTTTTTCAGATCGACAAATCGAGCTCAAACAGCTCAGGACTTGGACTCGCCATTGTCAAGGACATCTGTGACGCACTCAATGCAAAAATTATACTGAGCCAACCCGATAGCGGAACAGGTTTGCTGATT
>CAIWVX010000414.1 GCA_903916205.1 uncultured beta proteobacterium | reverse complement strand
TTTTTGCATCAAGCAAGGGCTTCTGGTTGCTTTTGAAAGACGAAGAACTTTTTGTCTCCTATACCGAGTTTCCTTGGTTCAAGCAGGCGACTCTAGCGCAGATTACTACCGTCGAATGGCCAACACCCAACCATCTTTATTGGCCTATTCTTGATGTCGATCTGACTGTGGAGTCTATTCGCAACCCCAGCCAGTTTCCCTTGGTTGCCAAGCCGCTGATCGGCAGAACAAGCTAACAAACAAGAGGAACCTCCTCCCATAGACGCTAAGCCGCCCAGTCCTTCTTTTCAGGCAAATCAACACGGGCGATGGCCGAGCTCTCGGTCGCAATGACTTTATCCATAATGTCATACAGTTGGCTGATAAGTTCTGCGCCTAAAGCCTTTTCGATGATTTGGTACTGCGCCATAATCAGCGGGCCAAGTTCTGCGACCAGTTGTTCGCTTTTTGTTGTCAGGCGAACGATGATCCGGCGCTGATCTTCAGGAACGCGGGTGCGGGTCACGAGTCCCATACTTTCCATGCGCGACAGTACCCCCGTCAA
This sequence comes from uncultured beta proteobacterium, assembly GCA_903916205.1. Taxonomy (GTDB): domain Bacteria; phylum Pseudomonadota; class Gammaproteobacteria; order Burkholderiales; family Rhodocyclaceae; genus Propionivibrio. Next base: position 5,721 of record CAIWVX010000414.1, on the reverse strand, counting down.
ACTGGGGCTGAGAATATGGCAAAGTTCGCATATTTCTCTCGGCTCCAACGGGTCTTTTTCAGACAACGTGCGCAGAATACGCCACTGCTGTTCAGTGAGACCAAAATGCGAAATGATCGGCCTAAAATGGCGCAGAAGCTCTTCGCGGGCTTTGAGAAAAAGCTGCGGCAGATTTCTGTAGGCAATTTTGCTCGGCATTAAAACGGACTCCAGAATCAGGGGATAGAGTGGCTTAGCCAACCACGACGGGATGATGCGACGGGCTAATGGTATCAGCTAACTAACATGTTAGTGAATTATCAATTCAGATTGACGCGATTTATAGCGACCTAAACGCCAAGCAATCGGCGGGGACGACGAGGCGCGTAGGGATTGACTCGGATTGACGCTTTGATGATGTTCGAGTGCGGCACCTAAGTTATTGCCGCATTTTTTAGTGTGCTCTGCGCCACTCTTTGCTAGTATATTAACTCTTCAAATTCACCCTCAGTAAGGAACGTTATGACCAAGCGTATTCTTTTCCAGGACACCAGTTTCCGCGATGGATTCCAGTCCATTTTCGGTGCTCGCGCACTGACCCGAGATTTCATACCGGCGGTAGAGGCCGCTGTGGCGGCGGGCATCACCCACTTTGAGGCCGGGGGTGGAGCACGCTTTCAGGCACCGTTCCTTTACTGTGGCGAATCCGCCTTCGATATGATGGACGAATTCCGCAAAGCGGTTGGCCCCAACATCCGTTTGCAAACCCTAGCACGGGGCATCAACGTCGTGGCACTGGAACAACAGCCCGCAGACATGATCAACTTGCACGCCCAAATGTTCAAAAAACATGGCATGACTCGCATCCGTAATTTTGATGCGCTAAATGACGTCAATAATCTGATTTACTCCGGCCAATGTATTGCCGACGCCGGTCTTGAGCACGAAGTCGTGGTCACCATGATGGAACTGCCGCGTGGCTGTTCTGGCGCGCACGACTCCGAGTTTTACGTCAATACCCTACGCAAAATTCTTGACTCCGGGGTGCCATTTTCCAGTGTCTGTTTCAAAGACGCTTCAGGCACCTCCAACCCACGCAAGGTTCACGAAACCTTCAAGCAAGCCCGCAAGTTGCTCGGCGACAAAATCGAACTTCGCATGCACACCCACGAAACCTGCGGCACCGGCCTCGCCCAATACGTCGCGGCCATTGAAGGCGGTTGCGATGGCGTCTGTCTTGGCCGCGCACCGCTCAGCGGCGGCACGGCGCAGCCTGACCTATTCTCCTTGTGGCACGCCCTCAAAGGCACCGACTACGATCTTGACATTGATGTCGATAAGATCATGGAAGCCAATATGGTGGCTAAAGAATGCCTCAAGGATTACGAATTCCCGCCTGAAGCATTGGGGGTTGATAGCAACGTTATTTTCAGTCCCATGCCGGGCGGCGCACTAACCGCCAATACGCTGATGATGCGTGAAGCCAAAACCTTCCACCTCTTTCCACAGGTCATCACGGCGATGGCCGAATGCGTCGCCCGTGGCGGTTATGGCACTTCGGTGACACCGGTTTCACAGTTCTATTTCCAGCAAGCTTATTTCAACGTTTTAATGGGGCCTTGGGTAAAAATCACCGAAGGCTACGGCAACATGGTGCTCGGCTATTACGGAAAAACGCCCGTCGCGCCAGACCAAGAGATCGTTAAAATCGCCTCAGAACAACTCAACAAACCCGTATTCACCGGCGATCCGATCAAAGATCTGGAGCCGGGAATCCCCAGCGCCAAAAAGGCACTTGAAGAAAACGGACTCCCCGTGACCGACGAAAACATCTTCATCGTTGGCGCCTTTGCCACCAAGGGCGGCAATAAGGGGCTGGACTTCCTCAAAGGCAACTTCAAGGTGAGCATCCCGAAGAAAAAAGCGGCTGAAGCCGCCGAAGTCGCAACCCCTCCAGCACCGGCAGCGACACCAAACCCACCGATTCCGGCGGAAACCTACCAGGTGACGATTTCCGGTCAGGTCTTCGACGTGAAGGTGCAGCCCGCTTAAAACGAGTTAGTCGTCGTAAAAAGGCTCCCAAACCTAGGGAGCCTTTTTTCATTTCCAGCCAACGCCACTAGCGTTTGCCAAACACAGCCGCGTTAGTTTTGGCACGATGAAACAGATAGAATCCGATGACAGAAATGCTCAGTGGCTTAAAACTGGGAAGTTAATTCATGCTTCTCACCCGCATAAGGCGTGCTATGTATCTGAGCAATTAAAGAGAATTAATAAAATTTGTCATGGGGTTTTGATGAAGCGATTAGTTGATTTGGTGTTGGTTATTTTGGCGCTGCCGGTGTTAATACTCCCGGCAATCATCGTTGCTTTGCTGGTCAGATTAACCTCGCCGGGTCCGGTTTTATATTGGTCTGATCGCGTGGGTCGGCGTGGACGACTCTTCAAAATGCCGAAGTTTCGCAGCATGCGGATCGGAACGCCGGCTGTGGCGACGCATTTGTTGAGTGACGCCTCGGTTTATTTGACGCCGATTGGGTCTTTTCTGCGAAAATCCAGTCTGGATGAATTGCCTCAACTGTGGAGCATTCTGCTTGGGGATATGAGCTTTGTCGGGCCGCGTCCGGCCTTATTCAATCAGCTTGATTTAATTGCTTTACGCCACGCTACCGGGGTAGATGAGTTGGTGCCTGGTTTGACCGGATGGGCACAAGTTAATGGGCGTGATGAGTTGCCGATTCCTGAAAAAGTGAAACTGGATTTTGAATATTTGCAGCGGCAATCCCTCGTTTTTGATCTCTGGATTTTGTGGCTGACTCTTTTGAAAGTATTGCAGCGGGATGGGGTGTCACATTGATCCATTGGCGATTTGATTTATTTTAAAAAGGTTGTTTTGTGCTTAAGCCGGTTTTGAAACTACCTCGTCGATATAAACAGCTTATTGCGGTGCTGGCTGATTATGTGTTGCTGCTCTTTGCTTTTTGGTCGGCACTGGCTTTGCGCTTTGAAACCTTAGCGCCTGATTATTCCGTTTTTGGTTGGCAAATGTTGGCAGCGCCCGTACTGGCTATTCCGATATTTGCTCGACTTGGCTTGTACCGTGCGGTGATTCGTTTTATGGAAGACCGGGTGGTGTTTGTTGTCGCTGGTGGAGTAACGCTATCGGTTGTCTTACTTGCGGCAAGCATTGCCTTGACCCACACCCCGATATTTTCACGGGGGGTATTAGGCATCTATTGGCTTTTAGCGATTGTCTATGTGGGAGCCACTCGATTTTTGGTGCGGAGCTACTTTCTGCGTACCGAGCGCAAGCATGATGGGCGAAAACGAGTCGCCATTTATGGGGCAGGACATGCCGGGACTCAACTGCTTTATGCTTTGAAAGCGAGTAGGGATTATTTGCCCGTGGTGTTTTTTGATGACGAATCCGCCATTCAACAAACCGAAGTGGGTGGATTACGTGTTTACGCGCCAGATTGTTTGCCCGAGGTTCTGGCGAGTAAAGCCGTTGAAGTCGTCCTGCTGACGATTTCCCCTGAAAAAAAGGCGCACCGAGCAGAAATAATCAATCGCCTAGAAGAACTGCACTGCCAAGTAAAAATCGTACCCAGCATGGCGGAATGGGTACAAGGCCAAGCCCCCGAAGATGTCATTCGGGAAGTTGAGATTGAGGATCTGCTGGGTCGTGATACGGTGCTACCGGATTTAACCTTACTCAGTCAATGTATCACCGGCAAAGTGGTACTGGTCTCAGGCGCTGGCGGGTCGATTGGTTCAGAGTTATGCCGCCAGATCGTCAGATTACAGCCGACGCGACTGGTTTTAATGGAGCTTTCGGAGTTCGCGCTATACACGATTGAGCAAGAATTAGTGACCTTGTGCTCACGAAATAAATTTCAGGTTGAGATCGTCGCTTTACTCGGGTCAGTGATTCATCCGCATCGAAATGAGCGAATCATGAAAAACTTCGCGGTGCAAACGGTGTATCACGCGGCGGCTTACAAACATGTGCCGCTGGTCGAACACAATCCGGTTGAAGGGGTGCGCAACAATGCCATCGGTACCCGCAGAATGGCGGAAGCGGCCCTGGCTGTGGGCGTAGAAACCTTTGTATTGATTTCCACCGATAAAGCGGTGCGTCCGACCAATGTCATGGGGGCGAGCAAGCGGCTTGCCGAATTGATTTTGCAGGGCTTATCGCGACAAGGTGGCGTAACGCGATTCTGTATGGTTCGATTCGGTAACGTGCTCGGTTCATCTGGCTCGGTCGTCCCGCTTTTTCGTAGCCAAATTACAGCGGGTGGGCCAATCACCTTGACGCATCCTGAAATCACCCGCTATTTCATGACCATCCCAGAGGCGGCGCAACTGGTCATTCAAACCGGATCGATGGGAGAGGGGGGCGAGGTTTTTGTGCTGAATATGGGGCGACCCGTTAAAATCATCGACCTAGCAAGACGTATGGTTCATTTAAGTGGATACACTGTTCGGGACGAAGCTAATCTGCAAGGTGATATTGCGATCGAGATCGTTGGCCTGCGACCGGGTGAGAAGCTCTACGAGGAATTGCTGATTGGCGAAAACGTCGAAGGCACGGCACATCCGTTAATTATGCGGGCTTTTGAACACGAATTACCCTGGTCGTTGCTTGAGGAACATTTAAGCCAGCTTGATCGGGCTTGTCAGGCGTTTGATTACGAGAAGGTTCTGGAAATCTTAGCGTTTCTTGTACATGAATACAGTCCGACGCAGCAGGGTGATTCCGATCTGTTGTGGCGAACTTTGGCTGAAAGTCGGCGGATTGAAGATCGCTGTTAATGCCGCGTAGCTTGCTGCAGGGGGCTTTATTTTGGAACCGGCTGTGCTTATTCGGTTCTTGATCTGGTAAGAACTTTTGAAAAAGTGAGTGGCCGCTCTGTGCCTGATGACGTGATACTTGGCGCTGGCACTGCCATAGTCGGTCAAACTGAAGTCCTGACCTACCATAAGCAAACGAATATTTTGAGAGATTAATTGGCTACCTACGCCATTGGCGACATTCAGGGTTGTTTCGACTCGTTTTTGCGGCTGCTCGAACGCTGTGCTTTTGATCCGTCAATAGACCAGCTCTGGCTAGTTGGAGACCTGGTTAATCGTGGCCCGCGTTCGCTGGAAACATTGCGTTTAGTCCGCGATCTCGGTCCGGCAGCAATTACCGTTCTTGGTAACCACGATCTTGCTCTGCTGATGGCGTCCGAAGGTTTTGGCAAACGTGGGAAAGGCGATACTTTTGACGAGATTCTCGGCGCACCGGACTGTCAGGAATTACTCGACTGGCTAAGACATCGGCCCTTATGTCATTTAGAAAATGGCTATTGCCTAGTTCATGCCGGCTTGTTGCCGCAATGGACGACAACTCAGGCGTTGGCGCTGGCTGGCGAAGTAGAGCAGGCCTTAACTGGGGCGGATTGGCGCAGATTCATGGCCCAGATGTGGGGCAGCGAACCGGCGGCATGGCGAGATGATCTTAAAGGCTGGCCGCGTCTGCGTGTGATCGTCAATGCCATGACCCGGATGCGTTTCTGTTCGGACAAAGGGGTGATGGATTTTCACGCCAAAGGGGAGCTGACTGAAGCGCCAAAAGGCTTTGTGCCGTGGTTCGAGGTGCCAGGACGAAAGAGTAGGGAGACTATTCTGGTGACTGGGCATTGGTCGGCCTTAGGGCTAAAGATCATGCCCAACCTGCTGGCTATTGATACCGGC
>CAIWVX010000413.1 GCA_903916205.1 uncultured beta proteobacterium | reverse complement strand
TGTTCATCAGGCCGTCGGCAAGATCGCGGCTCCCCTGCTCGGTAACGGTCGGGGCGGCGACGGCATGGGTATCCAGAATGAATGTTTTGGCTACGCTCGATAGGCCGATGTTGCCGACCTTATCCGTAATCCGAGCGCTGAGGGATTTGGCACCGTCCGCACCAAGGTCGGCCTTGAGTACGGTGAAGTCAATGTAGCCGTTGCTGATGTCGGCGGCGCTGATGGGCTTGGCGATGCCGAAGGCCTTGCCACCGAGCAAGAGCTCCGCCTTGTCTCCGGTTACTGCACCTGATCCGCTGGTCGGCAAGGTCACCCGGAATACGGTGCTGTAAGCTTCGCTGCTATTCATTACGCCGTCGGCAAGATCGTTGCTCCCCTGCTCGGCAAAGGTCGGGGCGGCAACGGCACGAGTATCCATAAGGAACATTATGGGTGCGCTCGTTAGGCCGATCTTGTTGTCTTGATCCCTAATCCGGACGTAGAGGTATTTGGCCTCAGACTCGTCCCGGCCGAAGTCGGCCTTGAATAGGGTGAAGTCAATATAGCCATTGCTGATGTCGGCAGCGCTGAGGGGCTTGGTGGTGGCGCAGACCTTGCCGTTGAGCATGAAGTCCACCTTGTCGCCGACGACCGCCTTTGATCCGCTGGTCGCCAAGGTCACCCGGAATACGGTGCTGTAAGCTTCGCTGTTGTTCATCACGTGGTCGGCAAGATCGTTGCTCCCTAGCTCGGCAAAGGTCGGGGCGCTACGTTTTACAGGTGGTACCAGACGATTCGATGTTGACATTTAGATTGACTCCAAAGGATTATTTATCATGATTTATCACGACCACAATCTATCACAACATAAAACATTTTGAGAATGTCGCCGAGGCGTTTGACGACGATGTTGGCCTGCAGGAACGCCTGCAACAAACCCGCTAAGCGCAGCATCGGTTGGCTCATGCGCTAGGCGAATATATAGAATACCGCCGCATATTCTCATGCCGGATGTCGTGAAGTCTAGTGTGGTGCTGCATTCTTGTGGTGCTGCATTCTATTTAGAATTTAATCGGCGGTTGGCGCAAATAAGCTTTTGCAGGATATCGCAAGCGCTTTTGAATCAGATGCAGCGTTTTCCCCCTCGGGGTCTCGCAGTCAATATTTTTCGGGGTAAAAGACCTGAATTTCAGGAGAGATCAGACGAAACAGGACGAAAAACTGGCGGGGAATTACGGTTGACGATAGACGGAAGGTGCGGTGATGCTTTGAGGAAGGTAATTGGCGGCATCATGCTTGTCGCCCACCTGCGCCAGCGACGAAGCAAAGCCGAAAAGCCGCCGAACATCGGCAGGCAAGGCCATCAAGTCTTTGTGACGGCTACCGATCCATTCAAGCGGTTTTTCGTTTGTGGGCAGGGTTGAAATCTATATAAACTGGTATATAAATCAATCGACAAAACTGCACTACGACTGGCGCAGTCGTTTACCTTTTCAGAGAGGGTGCTTACCGTACGCTGCATGACAAAATCAAAATACGGGTTGACCGAGACGAGTTAGTCAGGGAACGCAAACTGCGGCCCCCGGAAAAGCCCGCACCGATGGCCTTGCAGCCCGGTTATCTGTTTTTGTAATAGCGTGCGAACAGCCCCAGCCTTTGGCGTCTATTGACGAACGTTGCAGCGATACGCTTATTTTAGCCAGACTCAGTAGCCCGATTGAGCGTACGCCACGAAGCAAAAAGCCCAGCCGTGCGGGCGGGGCTTTTTGCGTGCTGCGGGAGTTTTATCCGCAAGATCAGACGAAGTAATCAAACCCGTTTTCGTAATGCTGCCAACGGCGGATCGCGAAGATGTGCGCGATGTCGCCGTGCGGATCCAGTTCAACATAGGCCCGCGAGCCACGCCACAGATAGCGCTCATCGGTGAGCAGGTCGTGTACCTGATACGTCTCGTCATCACCCAAGCCAAATTGCTGGAGCGGCACGTGAATGAAAGAGTGGTGCTTGTGGAAGGGGTCGAGATTGACGACACAGACGATGATGTCGGATTTATCCTCGGTCATTTTGTAATAGGCAAGAACGGCCGGACTCTCAGCATGTAGGAATACCACATCGTTGTACGTCTGCAATGCCGGATGCTCGCGCCGTGCCTGATTGATGCGCGTGATCAGCGGTGCGATGCTGTGTGGCGCATTCCAGTCACGTTGCTTGATCTCGTATTTTTCCGAATCCAGATACTCTTCCTTGCCTGGAATCGGCTCGTTTTCGCACAGTTCGTAACCACTGTAGATGCCATAAACACTCGATAAGGTCGCCGCCAGCACGGTGCGCATAATGAACGCGGGGCGACCGCCGATCTGCAGGAGGGTGGGCAGAATATCCGGGGTGTTGGCGAAGAAATTGCCGGTGTAATACTCCTTCATCGGGCCGGCGGTCAGCTCGCTGACGTATTCAGTCAGTTCGTGCTTGGTGTTGCGCCAAGTGAAGTAAGTGTACGACTGAGTGAAGCCCGCTTTGGCCAGTAGCCGCATCATCTTGGCCTTGGTAAAGGCTTCAGCCAGGAAGATCACTCCGGGATGCTGCTGGTGCACTTTGTCGATCACCCACCCCCAGAATTCCACCGGTTTGGTATGGGGATTATCCACGCGGAAGGTGGTAACGCCCTTGTCGATCCAGAACAGAAATATCTTCAGCATCTCTTGCCACAGCCCGGCGCGGTCTTCGGTACCGAAATTGAGCGGATAGACATCCTGATATTTTTTGGGCGGATTTTCGGCGTACTTGATCGAGCCGTCGGGCCGGTGATAGAACCAGTCGGGATGCGCGGCAACGTAGGGATGATCGGGTGAGCAATTCATCACGTAATCCAGCGCGATCTCAATTTCAAGTTCACGACAGGTGGCCACAAATTTCGCCCAATCCTTCCAGTTGCCGAGTTTTGGCTCCAGCGCCATGTGGCCGCCGTGTTCATTACCGATGGCCCACGGGCTGCCTACATCGTCGGGGCCGGCTATCAGATTGTTGTTTTTGCCCTTGCGGAAAGCATGCCCGATGGGATGAATCGGCGGCAGATAAACGACGTCAAACCCCATTTTTTTGATTTCTGGAAGGCGTTTGCAGCAATCCTTTAGGGTGCCGTACTGCCCCGGCACGGTACTCTGCGAACGGGGGAAAAATTCGTACCAAGCGGCGAAGCGCGCCAGAGGCCGCGTCACGACAATCTCCAGCGCGGGGGTAAGCGTGGCTCCCTCAGAACGATCAGGATATTTCAGCATCAAGCGGTGCATCAGGCTGCTGGTGCTTTGGCTGATAGCTTCGTCCTGCTCGCCGGCTGCAACGAGCTCCTCTATGGCGAGAATGCTGGCATTCATGCGGGCCTTGTCCTCCTTCGTCGCCAAGGCGGCTGAGGCCTTGAGAATCACTAGGCCCTCCAGCAATTCGCTGGTTAGATTACCGCCCTGTGCGCTCTTCTTGGTGATCTCATCGACCCAGGAAAGATAGCGTTCGGCATAGGCCTCGACGGTGTATTCCCAGCGCCCCAGCGCCCCAACCGTGAATTCGCCGTGCCAGCAGTCGTTATCCAGCGGCACCAGCGGACGCTCCTGCCACAGGCGGTCGCCCAGCCGACGATACTTAACGACCGCCGCCAATTTGTCGTGGCCCTCCTTGTAAATGTCGATGTTAACCAAAACCTTTTCACCCGGCACGCGCTTGATGGGGTAGCGACCCCCATCGATCTGCGGCTGCAACGCTTCAATAATGACTCGTGGATAATCCTGGGGAACCATGAAATAAATCCTCTCTCGTATGAGTTAGTAGTCTGCTTCGCCTATCCCACCACCGACGGCGAAATTGTCGTCATCCCCGCGCACTCGGGATTTATGCCTGCACGGGAATGACGGGTGCTGAGTAGTTAGCATTAATTGAGTTAAACCAGCGTGCGGTACAGCGCCTTGGTCTGCTGAGCGATGCTGGTCCAGCTAAATACATCATGCGTCCGCTGCTGACCGGCGGCGGCCATCGAATCAGCTAATACCGGATCGTCCAGCACCTTGTTGATCGCTACGGCCAGATCGCGCGAGAAGACATCTGGGTTCACCGGCTCGAAGGGTGCAACATGCAATTGATCAAGCGGAACCAGTATGCCGGTGACGCCATCGACCACCACTTCCTTGATGCCGCCGACAGCACTCGCCACCACGGGCGTACGACACGCCATGGCCTCTAGGTTGATGATCCCGAAAGGCTCGTAGATTGATGGACAGCAAAATACCGTCGCATGCGAATACATCTGGATCGCTTCTTCCTTGGTCAGCATCTCCTGAATCCAGAACAGGTTTTTGAATCCCCCTTTGCGTACCTGCTTGACCGACGCCTCCATTTCAGCGAAAACTTCTGGAGTATCGGGGGCACCGGCGCACAGCACGACCTGAACGTCAGAATTGATGTACTTTATCGCGTTAACCAGATGCACGATGCCCTTCTGACGCGTGATCCGGCCAACGAACAGAACGATTGGCTTGGCCGGATCGATACCGTATTTTTCAAGCGCACTGGTTTCGCTTGTCGGTGAATATTGTTCCGTGTTGATGCCGTTGTAGATCACCGTGATCTTGGCCGGGTCAATGTCAAAATGCTCAAGGATGTCGTTCTTAGTTCCCTGCGATACCGCGATCACCGCATCAGCGAGACCGAGAGAAGTGCGCTCGATCCACGACGACATATCGTAGCCACACCCCAGTTGCTCGCGCTTCCAGGGGCGTAGCGGCTCAAGCGAGTGCACGGTATGAATCAGCGGTATGCCATACAGGGTCTTGGCCAAGATACCGCCGAGGTGTGCGTACCAGGTGTGCACATGCACCAGATCGGCGTCGACCTGCTCACTCATGGTTTGGAGGTTGGTCTCAAAAGTATCCAGCGCGCCACTCAGTTTTTTGTCGACGTGCGCAAAACTGTTTTTCCCAAACGGAAAACCCTTGATCCGCACATTATTCTTGACGGTATCTTGGTCACCAAAGCAACGAACCTCGACGTGCATAACCTTGGCGAGTTCCGCCGCAAGATACTCGACATGAACGCCAGCACCACCGTAAACGTAAGGGGGATATTCGCGTGTAAGAAACATAACTTTCATAGATAAACCTTCCGTTGGAGTAAGTTGGTGAGTTCATGAGTTCGTGAATTCATAAATAGCTTAGTGGCATTTACTGCGTCTTCGCTTCCTCTGTTTTTTCTTCCACCCGCGCAATGGTGGCTTCGTCGTACCACGCTTTCTGGTGGATGATTCTGTCCACAAAATTCATACCCCGCTTTTCATCTCGTTTATGAAAAATCAGGTCTCCAGTGGCTCCGAAATCAATGATGTATTTTTTGACATTTGGCCTGTCGGGACTAGAGCTTCCAGACAGAGGTAACTTCTCAAGTACGCCCAACCCATCAATATAAGGTCACACCATTCTATGCAAGAACTACGGCGTGTCAAATCGAATCTTTGAGAGGCCGCCTCTTCTTCCTTGGCGTTTCGTCATCACTTTCGATTGCGCCCAAACAACCTAGCGCCTTTGATTTTTGGCCCCTTTCAGAGTTACAGTGCTTACTGGTCAGACCCGCCGCTCCTTCCGCTCGATAGCACTCCATAATTGGCTCCATCTGCCGCGTTGAAATTCCCAACCTACGCGCGCCTTCTATCGCGCGCCTTCTATCTGTCTGATGGCCCTAACTTCTGTTAAATTTACGATCCTATGCCGCTCCGATGATGGCTCACTCATCTTGATTGCCATCGCCCCTGCCCCGCTTGTCTAAAAACCCGACATGACCGCTTTGCTCTAACACGAAAAATCGAGGGAACCTCACTATGGCACGACCCACTATCCCGCAACGCAAACCGCCACAGCCAAACAAGGCGCTGCAGCAAATTCAAACTCTGCTACAGCAGGGGTTAGCAC
>CAIWVX010000412.1 GCA_903916205.1 uncultured beta proteobacterium | reverse complement strand
GTCCATCAACACCATAATGTTCAATCCAGAACAGCGCATTGCCGACCAGAAAATTGAACACCTCGCGACGGCCAAAGTTGTAAATCAGCGTACCCCAATCTTGGTGCATCCCTTCGCGGGGATCGGCGTGTTCATACAGCGCTTTACCGTCAAAGCGTGCCAAGCCGTGCCCGTCGATTGGGAAATGTGCGGGAACCCAGTCAACGATGACCTCCAGACCCGCCGTGTGGCAGGCCGCAACAAAATCACAGAAGCCTTGCGGTGAACCAAAACGGGCGGTTGGGGCATAAAGCCCGAGCGGTTGATAACCCCATGAACCGTCGAATGGATGCTCGGAAATTGGCAGCAATTCTAGGTGCGTGAATCCGAGATCAACTACATAGGGAATCAGCGTGTCGCGGAGGGCTTGCCAATCAAGGAACCCTCCAGTATCACTTTTGCGCCATGAACCGAGATGAACTTCGTAGGTGGAAACCGGCGCACTGAGACGGTTTCCTGTGGGCGTGATTTTTCGCGAGGTGGTTTGTGGCAAGGCGCAGACAACGGACGCCGTGGCGGGGCGCAGTTCAGCCGCAAAGCCATAGGGATCGGCTTTGTGCGGAAGAACATGACCGGCGTTTGTGCGAACCTCAAATTTGTAACAGGCTCCCGCCGAAACCCCCGGAAGAAAGAGTTCCCAGACGCCACATTCGCGGCGTAAACGCATCGGATGACGACGACCGTCCCAGGTATTAAAGTCGCCGACGACGCTGACACGTTGGGCATCAGGGGCCCAAACCGCAAAGGCTGTGCCATGTACACCGTCTATTTCGCGCAGGTGTGCGCCCAGTCGCTCGAAGGGGCGTAGGTGCGATCCTTCGGCCAATAACCAGACATCCATCTCGCCAAGTACGGTAGAAAAACGGTAAGGATCGTCGATTTCTTGCACGCCGCCCGGCCAAGTGATTTTCAGGCGATAGTTAAATAACTTGTTGCGCCCGAGAATGGAGGCTTCAAAAAAGCCGGAGGTTTTGCCAACGCCGTCAAGCTTGCGTTGTTCGAGTTCAATCAGCACCTTTCCGGTATCGGCATCAATGACAGAAACCGCACGGGCACCGGGTTGCAGGCTGCGCAACCAGAGACGCCCTTTAGTGTCAGCGTGCAGACCAAGGACGGCAAATGGGTCGCCGTGCGTTCCTCGGCAGAGTGAGATAACTTCCGCTTTACTTAGCATATTAGGCTTTCTTCAGGAGTGATCCCATGTTCCAGGTGTCAATGGCGTATTCACGGATCGTGCGGTCAGACGAGAATGCCCCCATGCCTGCAACATTGAGAATGGCTTTGCGCTGCCATTTGGCGGGGGTCAAATAAAGCGCATCGACCTTGTTTTGAGTGGCGACATAATCGGCGTAATCCGCCAGCAAAAGGTAGTGGTCGCCATAATTTACCAGCGAGTTGAAAATGTCGTGATAGCGCTTTCTCTCGTTGGGCGAGAAAAATCCACCATCAATTTTGTTCAGCGTTTCATTGAGCTGCGAATTATTCATGTAGAGGCTTCTTGGATCATAGCCCGATTTGCGAATGGCTTCGACCTGCGGTGTGGAGTTACCGAAAATGAAAATATTATCCGCGCCAACATTGTCACGAATTTCGATGTTGGCACCATCTTCAGTCCCGATGGTCAAGGCGCCGTTCATCGACAACTTCATGTTACCGGTACCCGATGCCTCGGTGCCTGCGGTCGAAATTTGCTCGGAAAGATCGGCTGCCGGCATGATCAATTCAGCGACCGAAACGCTGTAATTGGGAATGAAAACGACTTTCAGTTTGTCTTTGGCTCGGGGGTCGTTGTTAATGATATTGGCGACATCATGAATCAGGCGAATAACCTGTTTAGCCATGTAGTACGAAGAGGCCGCCTTGCCCGCAAAAATCACACAGCGCGGTGCGCAGTTGTCCGCCATGCCGTGCAAAATCTGGTTATAACGGGTGATGACATGAAGCACATTCAAAAGCTGCCGCTTGTATTCGTGAATGCGCTTGACCTGCACGTCGAACAGGCTGCCGGGATCAAGAATAACGCCGGTTTCGCGGCGAACGTAATCGGCAAGGCGGTGTTTATTAGCCCGTTTGGCTTCGGTGAACTCGTGCCGGAAAGCCTCTTCCTCGGCCAGCGGTCGCAGCGCCTTGAGGTGCTCAAAGTCAAGTCGCCAGTCTTTATTCAAGCGCTTATCTAGCAGCCCTGCCAGACCTGGATTAGCTTGGGCAAGCCAGCGTCTTGGGGTAACGCCATTGGTTTTGTTATGGAACCGCTCAGGATAAAGTTTGGCGAAATCGGCAAAAATAGTCTGCACCATCAGATCCGAATGCAACTGAGAAACGCCGTTGATGCGGTGACTGCCAATGATGCTCAGGTAGGCCATGCGCACCCGTTTGTTATCCTCGTTGCCGTCGGCGTCGTCGATAATCGAAACGCGCCGAATGAGATCGGCATCGCCAGGATAGAGCCGAGCCACTTCATTCAAGAAATCTTGATTGATACGGAAAATAATCCGCAGATGACGTGGGAGTAAGTAGTGCATTAAGCCCACCGGCCAGGTTTCTAGTGCCTCGGGCATCAACGTATGATTAGTATAAGAAAAAATGCGTTTACACTGGCTCCAAGCATCGGCCCAGAGCATCCCGTGGTCGTCACACAATAGCCGCATCAACTCAGCGATGCTGATGGCGGGATGGGTGTCGTTGAGATGAATGGCAATCTGATCAGCCAGATTCTGAAGGGTGCCGTGCTCTTCAATATGGTGAAACAGGATGTCCTGTAGCGAGGCCGCAACAAAGAAATACTCTTGCCTGAGGCGAAGTTCTCGACCCGCCGCTGTGCTGTCGTTAGGGTAGAGCACCCAAGAGATGTTTTCAAAACGATTTTTGAATTCTGCGGCGCGGGCATAATCGCCCGAATTAAACGCATTAAGGTCGATTTGGGCTGGCGCACCGGCTTTCCAGAGGCGCAGGGTGCTAACACGGTCGGTGCCATGTCCGGGGATAACGTAATCAAAGGCTCTGGCTTCGACGGCCTCGGCGGCATTCCACTCGGCCCATTCGCCGTGATGTTCGGTCGTTCCACCAAAACGTACGGTGAAATGTGTGCCGGGTCTTGGAAATTCCCATGAGGTTCCGTCGACTAGCCATGAGTCAGGGTGTTCGATCTGCCCGCCGTTAATAATCGACTGAGCAAACATGCCGTATTCGTAGCGCATACCGTAGCCCCAAGAGGGCAGTTCAACGGTAGCCATCGAGTCAAGGAAACAGGCCGCCAGTCGCCCGAGGCCGCCGTTACCGAGAGCCGCATCCGGTTCGCATTCGATGAGGTCAGTTAGCGATTGCCCCCCTGCGGCCGAGAAGGCGGCGTCGGCGCTGGCGTGTAGATCCAGCGCCGAAAGTGCGTTGTTCAGTGTGCGTCCGATCAAAAACTCCATTGACATGTAGTAAACGCGGCGAGATTTTTTTTTGCGGTCGGCAATCTGGGTGTTAACCCAGCGTGCAGCCAATTGCTCACGGACGACATGCGAAAGCGCTTTATACAGTTCTTTAGTGTTAGCCGTAGCCGGATCGGCGGCGACAAAATTAAGCAATTTTTCATCGACTCGTTTACGTAGTGCGCTATCTGTAGAGATAGAGTTTTCCTTAACTGACATTCAGTGCCTCCGAACAATGGGACTATTTTTTAGATTGATTAGGGTTTGCATTAGCTTGAAAAAGCAAACGATGGCACAGCATTACACAAGTTGCGATGGCAGCCAAGTAGTCAATGATGCCACTATCGATTTTTAGATGCCGCACACCCAAATGTCGAATGAATTATTTAAAGCAATCGGCGTCAATTTTCTCGGTACAAAGCGGTTGTTTTTATGCCAATTGAAACCGCTAACGCAATACCGCCGTGGCCTCCATGGTCAGCCAGCCCTCATG
>CAIWVX010000411.1 GCA_903916205.1 uncultured beta proteobacterium | reverse complement strand
TTCTGGCGAAAGCCGAAGTATCATTGAGCCTCGCCTTCTAGGTCAATAGCCAATGGCGCTGAAATCACGGTGTATTTGTGTTAACCACCTACCGTCATTCCCGCGTCGGCGGGAATCCCTCTTCGTCAATCGGATCAAGAGGCTAAAAAGACGGGGTTAATCAACGAACTGGATTCCGGGTCAAGCCCGGAATGACGGCAAATTAGCGTGTTAGCGGTGAAACAAATTCACCGTGTTGAATGGTACGAGCTTAAGCTTTCACCCGCATTGATTTGAAAACGGTGGCTTTGAAAACTTGGCGCGGCGGAATGCGCACCGGCCCAATCAAAACGCGTAAGGCCGATGCAACCAGTCTTTCACCACGTTAACGTCGCGTTCAGGCAGGTAGCGGAAACCGTTTTGAATGTCATCGATCACGGCGTTAGCGACGGCGTGTGGTACGGTTTTAGTGGTTAGCATGTGGAAGAACCAAGCGAGTGGATAACCGGCCTGGCGATCAAAGCGTTGCAGGGCGTCGTAGAGGGCGAGGCCCTTGGCGCCGTAAGCGCTTTCAAACTTTGGCGCTAGGCCATTGACGGCGGCGACTGGCGTGGCCTGAAGGATCGGCTGGTGATAGCGATCCTTATGTTCGCGCACCGCCACCACCCAGTGATTGCTGAAGTGCGTGGCGTTTCCGGCGCTACTGGTTTGCCAGGCGTCGAAAAAACGATGGACAATTTGTGGCTCCGGTTTCTGTGCGGCGATGCGTTTGAGGAACTCGCCCACTTCGGTGATCCGACGCAAACTAAAAAACGGCAGGCCCAGCGGTTGTGCGGGTAAGAGTTGATGGCGCGGTGGGTCGATCAATTCTTCAAGACTCCCCGGCTCCTCACCGGAGAAGAGGTGATGACTGACGACTTCCTGTAATTCTTCAATTTCAATCTGTAAGAAATCGCTGGCGTTCGGGCCGTTGGGGGCGACCAGATAATGTGTTTTACCGAGGAGTCGGGTGGCCGTTAGCTTTTTTCCGGCATAGGCTTCCATCAGCGCATGAAGCGCGTCACCGTGCGCGGCCAGTTCGGCTTCTACCCACAGCGCTAGGTCATCGGCTAGCGGGTTTCCGCTGTCATCAAGGACGCCACCGAGTCGATACCAGCCGCCGCGTGTGAGGACATCGCGAAAAACGAGAGGCGGCATGAGACGTGCGAGTTCTTTCGCCAGCCCACTGGCTCCAGCCGTGGCCGGAACGCCAACGCACATTCCGGCCACGGCCTGTTCGAGCGCCTTTGCGTTGATTTCGTCTGCTGAATTTTTGCCGTTCATGCGTCCTCCGAATCACGCAGGGCAACGACTAATCCGGTCGCCGCTTCGGCATCGCTAGTCAAGCGCAAACAATGCTCGGCAGAATCGACGTAATACAAGTGACAGAAGCGATTAGCGGCCACGGGCGACATTCTTGGCGGGATGTCGTCGTCGTTGCAGATGGAAAAATGAGTGCCCGGATGGGACTGGCGCAGGTGCGTCAGCAAAACCTCCTCGTGATCGCTGCAACGGCTGGCAACCTGTTCAAGCACGGTGGATAACAAGGCGCTATCAATCATTGCTCATCCTTCCTCAAGCGACTCGGCAAATTTCTCCAGTGACTCGGCCTTGACGCCCATCACCTTGGCTAACCAAGGCGGAGGCCGTAGCAGCGTGGTCTGCAAACGCCGCAGAATTTCCCTGGACTGAGCAGGCTTGAGAATTTTGACCGGATGCACCCCGGCGCGAACCACCTTGGCCGCCGCAGGCCCACCCATCGACTGCACGTAGAGCACCTGGCAATCGCTAATCAACTGAGCGCGGGAGGCATTGCGATCTTCGGCATAATCGGCTTCGAGTGTTGAACGACGATCGAGCAGCCGAATCTCGCTCGGGGACACCTGATAGATTAGAAATTGCTCGCAGGAACCAAAATGTCCATCGAGCATTTCAGCCTGATTCGAGGCGCAAGCCACGCGAATCGAGGCGGGCATGTCGCCCTCGGTGTAGGCATCGAGAAGCGGTAAGGCACTGCCAACAACCGTGTCGCCCCACAACAAGCGCACCGCCCGCTTGAGACGTTCTGGCTCAACGCCGACATGGCAATTTTCTTCGGCATGATCTCCGGCAAGAATTTCGCGCAGATCAGTCACCGAGAGGCCAGAAAGCCGCGTCTCGGTCAAGGGCAATCCCAGCTTGGCGGCCAGCGCCTGAACCAAACCGGAAACGCTCACATCATCCAGTTCCTTTGCCGCCAGGCCAATACGCAACGCGGCTTCGCGCGTCATTGATTGAGGCATGGTTTCTCTCCCGGCTCACTGGCTAACCCACCGCCAGCGAGGCGTATTCGGTTAAATTTCAGTTAAAGATAGACGATGCAGGCGTCACCGGCGGAGCAGGCTGCCATGCACTTGGGCGAATCGGCCTCGCCTTCGCACTCGGTACAGGTGTCCTTGTTGATCTTAAATATCCCGCCCTTTTCAGTAATGGATTTAGTCGGGCACACCGGTAAGCAATCGCCACAGGAGGTGCATTCTGCTTGGGTAATTTTCACTGCCATGAGGGTTCTCCTTTTGCCTTTCTAAATAATCACTCGACCCCATCAATCCGCTTGGCCCGCACTGAATAAGGCAAACGGGCTGGGGCGGTTTGCGGTTCGATAAAATAGAGTCCGCCGTTTCCGAGTTTGATCTCGCCGCCCCACTTTGCCGGGGTATCGAATTCCATCGAAACAATTCGGTCTTCGATGTCGCGTTTCGGCATGTAGAACACATAACCGTTCGCGTCTTTCTGGATCATGATGTTGGCCATTTTTGACTCCGGGCGACTTACCTCACGAGATCGTAGTTGTAGTCGGTGACGCCCATTTCACGGGTTTTGTCATCGAGGTTTTCCAGCACGGCATTGGTTAGCGTGGTCAGCACATACATCGCGCCTTCGTAAGCCAGCGTCGTCATGCGGTGCAGGTGGTGACGGTCAAAAATCGGGAAGCCGATACGAATCAGCGGCACCTCGAACTCTTTGCCCTTATGCAAGGTATCGCGCTGGATGAACTTGCCGTAGCTGTTACCGATCAGAAAATCCGGCTTGTCGGTAAAGCACAGGCTGCGCAGATGCCACAGGTCGGCTCCGGGATAAACCTTGCCATTGATGCCGTAGGGCGAGCTTTCCAGCAAGGCTTCCATGGCCTTTTTCCATTTTTTGCTGCCATTGTTGCAAACGATGTGGGTCGGCTCGACACCAAACTCCATCAACATCTTGGTCAGGCCCATGCAAAAATCAGGGTCGCCGTAAAGCGCCATTTTTTTGCCATGCAGCCAAGCATGGGAGTCGGTCATCATGTCCACCAGACGACCGCGCTCAAGCGTCAGTGACGGGGCAATCGGCTTGCCGGTGACTTCGGAGACTTTCATCAAAAATTGATCCGTCCACTCAACGCCCATCGGGATATTAAGCTTCGGCACCTCATGATTCCACGTGCCTTCGACATACTTCTTGGTCTTGTCGAGTTCCAACGGATGCAGCAGAAAGGTGGTAATGGCGTTCGGCGCATCTTTGACTTCGTCCTGCGTGGTGCCACCGGCATACATGGTGAAGGTTCCATCGGCCGGGGTATCGAGCACTTCTTCCGGGTCGGAAAGTAGGGTGTACTCAACATCCATCGCCTTGAGCATACGCTTGATCACGCGGTAGTTGCCCAAATAGGTTTCAAAACCGGGAACGATGTTGATTTTGCCGTTTTTGCCCGGCACCTTGTCGTCCATAGTGTTGAGCGTCAGGTACCGCAGGATGCCCTCTTCCATGTTGTCCCAGCCGGTCACATGCGAACCGACAAACGACGGCGTATGAGCAAACGGGATCGGAAAATCCTCCGGCACATGGCCTTCCTTGCGGGCATTGCCAATGAACGCATTCAAATCGTCGCCGATGACTTCGGCAATACAGGTGGTCGACATGGCGATCATCTCGGCACCATAGAGCGCCTTGGCGTTAGCCAGACCTTCATGGATGTTTTTCTGTCCGCCAAATACCGCCGCATCTTCGGTCATTGAGTCGGCGATGATGGCCACCGGTTCTTTGAAGTGACGATTGAAATAGGTGCGGAAGTAGGCGATACAGCCCTGCGAACCGTGGACATAAACCAAGGTTTTATGGAAACCCAAACCACACAGCGAAGAACCCAGCGGCTGACACGCTTTGGCCGGATTAACCGTCAGCGCCTCACGCTTGAAGTTAAGCTCTTGATACGCTTGAGTCGTCGTCCATTCGAAGGTTTCGGCCACCTTGTCCTTGGGGTGCATTTCCTCGAACTGATCCCGCTTGTTGGCGATCATCGTTTTGTAATCGTCATCCCGGAACAGCGGAAAACACGGCTTGATTTTTTCGGTACTTTGCATCTTCATCTCCTTTGCCCGGCCACTCATCTGTGGACTCGAACATAAGTTGAGGGAAATTCTTTGTGGGCTACGATGCGTTAGGTACGCCGTAGCCCACGCTTCATTAAGCGGCCTTCGCTTCTTCAACCCCTACCGCCGGTTCCGACCAAGGCGCCTTGATCATCTTCCAGCACGGGTTGTTCAAGGTCAGATCCATGTCTTTGGCGAAGACCGAGAAACCGTCATAACCGTGATACGGCCCGGAATAATCCCAAGAGTGCATCTGGCGGAAAGGAAAGCCCATCTTGTGGAAGACGTATTTTTCCTTGATCCCGGAGCCAATCAGATCCGGCTTCATGGTCTTGACGAATTCGTCGAGTTCATGGCCTGTTGCATCGTCATAGATCAGCGTCGCATCCTTCATGTCTTTCATGGTGCGGTCATAATCGTCGTTGTGGGCAAATTCGTAGCCCGTACCCACCACTTCCATGCCCAAATCTTCGTAAGCCCCAACCACATGACGCGGACGCAGGCCGCCGACATAAAGCATGACCTTTTTGCCTTGCAGACGCGGCTTGTATTTGGCGATCACGGCGTCCATCGCGGGCGTGTATTTGGCGATCACGCGCTCGGCGCCTTCCTTGATCGAATCATCGAAATAAGAGGCAATTTTGCGCAACGATTCCTTGATCGTGGTTTTGACGGGGAAGTGCTAAACGGAAACAATTATGTAAATTTTTATACTTCCAATGGCTCAAAACAGTTGGCTATACAAACCAATGGCTTCCCATTTTCTTCCC
>CAIWVX010000410.1 GCA_903916205.1 uncultured beta proteobacterium | reverse complement strand
TTCAATTTCGACTCACCCATCGGGTGACCCCCATGATAGTTACGAATCCATTAGCCTGCCTGAGTTTCAAGCAGATTGCACACCGTCAACTGAGGTTTTTAGGTTGAAAGTATAAATAGCTGGCGATCGCTGCCATCAACGCTGGTCTGTATTGAAAATCCGGCACGGGAAGAAAAACGAAGCTGGATTGAGATAAGATGGTCTATCGGCAGTTTCGTTTAAGCTTCTTGCGTAGCGTTATTTTAGTAACTCCAATTATATCAAAGGATTAAACGATATTTTTCCGATTTTTTGAAAAATTCGGGCAGGCTTTTTGTTTTGTACGGGGTTAAGGCACAGTGCTTTGGCTCTTCGGGTGATCACTCTTAAAAGGATACGCGTAATGATGAATAACTCGCTAAAACGTTGGACACTGACGCTGGTTTCAGCTTTTTTTGTATGTGGCGCCGCTATGGCGCAGGTCAAACCGAATGTGGTCATTCTGGCGACCGGGGGAACCATCGCCGGAGCCGGTGCCGACGTGACCAACAGTGCGACTTATCAGGCCGCCAAGGTGCCAGTGGACAAGCTGATTGCCGGCATTCCGCAACTGAGCAAAGTGGCCAACGTTCGTGGCGAACAGGTCTTTCAGATTGCCTCGGAGAGCTTCAAGAACGATAACCTGCTGACCCTCGGTAAGCGTGTTTCTGCGTTACTCAAGCAAAGTGATGTCGATGGCGTGGTAATTACCCACGGAACCGACACGACGGAAGAGACCGCCTACTTCCTCAACCTCGTGATCAATAGCGACAAACCCATCGTCGTCGTCGCCTCGATGCGTCCGGGCACCGCCATGTCTGCTGACGGGATGCTCAACCTGTACAGCGCCGTGACGGTCGCTGGCAGCGCCGATGCGCGCGGCAAAGGGGTTCTGGTGGTGATGAATGACGAGATCAACAGCGGTCGTGACGTCAGCAAAATGATCAACATCAGAACGGATGCTTTCAAGAGTCCATGGGGCGCGTTAGGCATGGTTGTCGAAGGCAAGAATTATTGGTTCCGCTCACTGGACAAGCGCCATACAGTCAAATCTGAGTTTGACATCGAGAAGATCCGTTCCCTGCCGCTGGTTGAAATTGCCTATGCCGGTGGCAATGTCAGCGACGCGGCTTATCGTGCCTTTGCTAACGCCGGTGCCAAAGCCATCATCCATGCTGGCCCCGGCAATGGATCGGTCAGTGGTGCTCTGGTTCCCGTCTTGCAGGAACTGCGCGGTAAGGGCATCCAAATCATTCGTTCATCGCATGTCAACAGCGGTGGTTTCGTCCTGCGCAATGCTGAACAGCCCGATGACAAGTACGATTGGATCGTCGCGCATGACCTGAATCCGCAGAAGGCGCGCATTCTCGCGACGGTAGCGCTGACCGCGACGCAGGACAGCCAAGAACTACAGCGTATATTTATGCAGTATTGATCGTTATTGACTTCGCCCAAGTTATATACATGGGTTAAACGAACCTCGTCCACTTTTATCAAAAATGTGGGCGAGTTCCCGTAATCAGCGGTTTTGTTGGCTCAGGCAGGTAACGTAGAGCATGGGCCATTGCTTGGCCCAGTTCGTCATCGGTTCGCGCGTAAAGCCGCTTTTGGCGTATTGCTGCCAGCGACCGATGATAAAGCAGAGCAGAATATTGGAGAGACCGCCGAAGTCGGCATCCGTCGAGAGTTGTCCTTGCGTAGCCGCCACCCGCAAAGCCTGCTTGAGCGCGGCCTCAATCTTGTCGTGCAACTGATTGATGCGTGCTTGCAAGCGTTCGTTCTCATTGACGAGGGCATCGCCGATCAGCACCTTGGTCATGCCACGGTTGCGCTGGGCGAAGTTGAGCAATAGCGAGAGAATGTGTTCAACCTGTTGCAGACCTTGAATTTCTTCAGCAGAAATCTGGTTGATAACGCCAAAAAGGCTGGATTCGATAAACTCGATCAGTCCCTCAAACATCTGTGCCTTGCTGGCGAAATGACGATAGAGCGCGGCCTCCGAACACTCCAGTTTGGCGGCCAGTGCAGCGGTGGTGATTTTTTCACTTTTGGGGTTTTCCAGCATCTCGGCAAGTGTTTGCAGAATTTGAAGCCGTCTTTCACCGGGTTTTGCCATGGTCATGCTCCCTGATTTGATTTTGGAAAATACCGAAGTTGTTCCGCATCGAATTAAACGAAAATTTAACGTTGATTATAGCCGCCCGAGGCGCTTCGGTAGGTCAAGAACCGATGAGACTTTTACGTCGGCATAAGGCGAACGGCGTCTGCTGGCGCTGACCCACACCGTTTTCATGCCGAGCCGTTTGGCTGTAACCAAATTGGGCAGCATGTCTTCAACCATGATGCATTGACGCGGATCGAGCCGTTCATTTTTCAATAGACGGAGAAACCCGGCGGTCGCTGGTTTGGGCTGAAAGCGCAGCCGTTCAACGGTGTAAACGGTATCAAAGCAGTGACGAATTCCAACAATCGCCAGCACCGACTCCGTATATTGAAGCGGGGCATTCGAAAAGATCAGCTTGCGCCCAGGCAAATTTTGCAACACAGCGCACAAACGACGTTCAGAGACAACCATCCGCGCCAAGTCAGGCATGTCGTGGGTTTGCTGCAAAAAGTGCAGCGGATCAATGGTGTGGTGCCGAATTAAACCTTGCAAAGTGGCCCCGTAGCGCAGCCAGTAGGCATTTCGGAGAAGTGAGGCGGCGCTTTCTGTGATGCCGAGATGCTGGCAAATATAGGCCGTCATCGCCCGGTTAATGTGCGGAAGAATATGTGCACTGGCATTGTGCAAGGTGTTGTCGAGGTCGAACAGCCAGGTGCGCGGCATACTTTTGTCCCGGCCCCGCACCACTCAGTGGCTCTTGATCAAAGTGCCGACGCCGTGATCGGTCAGGATTTCAAGGAGCAGCGCGTGCTCAACCCGCCCGTCGATGATGTGCACGCTTCTCACCCCGTTACGTGCCGCCTCCAGCGCCGAAGCCATTTTCGGCAACATGCCGCCGGATAAACTACCGTCCTCAACCATTTCGTCGATCTGCTTGGGAGTGATGCCGGTAATTAGCGCCCCGGTCTGATCAAGCACGCCGGGGGTGTTGGTCAGCAACACCAGCTTTTCCGCCTTGAGGATTTCGGCGATTTTGCCGGCCACTACATCGGCATTGATGTTGTAAGTTTCGCCGTCCTTACCAACACCAATCGGCGCTATGACCGGAATGAATCCCCCAGATTCGAGATGCCGAATCAAGCTTGGGTCAATTTGCGTAATATCACCAACCTGACCGACGTCAATCAAATTTTCCGGATTATCCTTGTTCGGCAGCATCAGTTTTTTGGCCCGGATCAGGTTGCCATCTTTGCCGGTCAGCCCGACCGCTTTGCCACCGGCCTGATTGATCAGATTGGCAACATCTTTATTAACCTGTCCGCCGAGAACCATTTCGACGATTTCCATTGTTTCGCCATCGGTCACCCGCATTCCCTGGATGAACTCGCCTTTTTTGCCGACGCGCGTCAGTAGTTTCTCAATTTGTGGCCCGCCACCATGCACCACGACGACATTCATGCCGACCAGTTTAAGCAGCACCACATCACGGGCGAAACATGACTTAAGCTTGTCGTCGATCATGGCGTTTCCACCGAATTTAACGACAATCGTTTTGCCGTGGAAGCGCTTGATATAAGGCAGAGCTTCGGCAAGAATGGCCGCTTCAAAGGCCGGAGACGGGGACGTAAGCGTCATGATGGATTCCTCAAAAAGACGGCCAGATTTTACGCGGCAGCTGAGAAAATACAAAGCCGTGACCTTGCTATTTCGGTCTATGTTGCAGTCTTGTATCAAATCTTGGCGCGATTGCTCTTCGTTGTAATGGAGAAAGGCGGAGATTTTTCGTTTTTCGTTGTGCTCGCGACGCCGATGTGGTTAATTGCCTTTTTCCAAATTCAACCGACATTCATCAATGCCGCATCGCACAGCAAGCCAATCCCGTTTTTCCGGTCGCCGCTACCACGGCTACAACGACTGGGCCAAACTCACCTACGGCGGACGCCTGCAAAAAGTGTCGATTGATGCGGGTTTTACCTGCCCCAATCGCGATGGTTCGCTTGGCGTTGGCGGGTGCTCCTTTTGCAACAACGAGGGCTTTTCCCCAAGCTATTTACGCAAACAACCGGATATTTACAGCCAGATTGACCTCGGCATTGAATTCATGCGTCGTCGTTATCCCAAAACACTGGGCTTTCTGGCCTATTTTCAGAGTTACTCCAACACTTACGACAGTCTCGAAAATCTGAAGAAGACCTACGCGCTGGCGCTGTCTCACCCGCAAATCATCGGCCTCGTTATTGGCACCCGCCCGGATTGCTTGAGTGACGAAATCCTTGATTATCTGGCTGAACTGGCTAGCCAAACGCTAGTGGAACTAGAGATAGGCATTGAATCCTGCAATGATTTCGTGTTGCAAGAATGCTTGCGCGGTCACGATTTTGCCTGCACACAGGAGGCGATTCGACGCGCCGCCGGGCGTGGGCTATTTATCACCGGTCACGTACTGCTCGGCCTGCCGCATGAAACGCAGGATAGTTTGCTTGCCGGTGCTCGAGCTTTGTCCTGCCTGCCGTTGGACGCCCTTAAATTTCACCAATTGCAGATCGTGCGTGGCACGCGACTAGCCAACCAGTATCGCGCTGACCCGGCAAGCCTCACGCTGCTTGGCCCGGAAGGCTATCTTGATGCCGTTATTGACATGCTCGAAGTGCTACCGCCGCACTTCAAAATCCAGCGATTAGGGAGTGAAGTGCCGCCAGATGTCTTGGTTTCACCGGATTGGGGAATGCGTCTGTATAAATTTCCAGCCATGCTGGAAGCCCGCCTTGAGGCTCGTGAAACTTGGCAAGGGCGGCTGTTTTCAGCGCCAAAATTCGATTCTGCTGATCAAGCCGATTCAACATAAAAACGAATCGTATTGCGACCGGATTCTTTAGCTTGGTACATCGCCTCATCGGCTCTCACCAGCAAATCTTCCTGACTCACTTTTTGACCCATAAACATCACCACACCAATGCTGGCGCTACAGCGGTGCTCGATTGATTCATCGGGCAAGCCTTCGCGGCTGACGCTCAATTGATACGGCATGATGAGCGCGGCGCGGATTTTTTCTGCAATGATCCCTGCCAGAGATGTCGAGGTGTCCTTATCCGCCTTCAAGGCACCGAGGACGACGACAAACTCGTCTCCACCATAACGCCCGACAACATCCGTTTCGCGTACAGAACTTTTCAGGCGTTTGGCCACCTCAATCAACAGCATGTCGCCCACCGCGTGACCTTGCGTGTCATTGAGCGTTTTGAAGTTGTCTAAATCCATGAACATCAATGCGCCATAATTTCCACTGCGCTTGCTGGCTAACACCGTCTGGCCGAGGCGGTCGTTGAATAAACGTCGGTTGGGCAATTGTGTCAGCGGGTCGATGAAGGCCAATGTCCTGATTTCGTTTTCAAGGGATTTGCGCTCTGAGATGTTCCGGCAAACGCGATGGTAGCCAACAAATTCACCGGTCGAGCTGCGTTCAGGCGTTGACAGTATCTCCGTCCAGATCAGGTGCCCCGCCTTGCATACCAACTGCGCCTCAATACCCGCAGACTGATTTTGCCGTGTCTCGGGATGTTCAATGCACTGGGAAAATAGAGCACGCCCTTCTTGGGTCAATAGAGCCAGTAAATTTTGGCCCATAATTTCGTCCTGAGCGTAGCCCGTAATCTGCGTAAAAGCCTGATTGATGGAGACGATGATGGCATTAATATCGGTAATCAGAATCGCTTCATTGCTCGAATCGAACACCGTGGCATTGATCCTTTGTATGCGTGCATTCTCATCCCGTTGCGCCGATAAATGCAGCTGATGGCGGTAATAGACAAAGGCCAGTAACGACACCCCCAGCAAGATCAACAACATGCAGGCCAGCAAGGTAATGGCTTCGGACTTCCAGTGCCGCAAAGCATAGTCAAGATCAACATGCGTAACGACCACCAGCGGATAAAGTCGGGAGGCGCGAAAAGAACTCAGCGTCGAGCGTCCATCGGCAAAGGTTTGCTCAAAATGGCCTGATTCAATCTCCGAGACATTTAAGTCACGCCAAATGTCCGTCTTCATCACGTCGAGTTGCGCCTCTGGAACGGATGAAATCAGTCGGGCTCCGTCGTAGAGCAGCACCTCAATCGCGCCTTCTTTGTCGTCAAAATTCTGCGTGATTCGGTTGACGAAATAATCCGTATTGAAGGCCACCAACAACCGTAAAGTCCGCTCACCCGAAACGAGCGTTTGCAGAACAGGAATAAAACTGGGCGCTTCGGGGTCAGCGGGTAATTGTGGCGAAACCCGACGTCCGCTCGAAAAATCGCGCCCTGACCAGAGATGACCGATACGCAGAATTTCAGCCGAGCGCTTGGCTTGCGGAAGAAAATTTTCAGTCGCGATCAGTACCCCGACGTTACTTGGATTTGAGCTAGTAATGATTCGCCCATTTTCGTCGAGTAATGACATGGACCGCAGAAAAGGAGAGCGCCCCAATGTGGCTTCGAAGGAGTTCACAATCTGTATTGAATCCTTCAATCCCGGCGCCTGGGCCAAGGTGGTTGCCGCAATCAACTCGGTCACATGCAAGTTTTGCGTCAGCAGATCCTCAACGCGTTGAGAATGCATGACCGAGGTTTCCAATCCCCGGCCAACCGCTTCAGTACGCAGTCGCCACAGGGCATAGGCGGTAATCGCCAGCATCCCGCTAATGAACAGCGTTAACGTGAGAATAAAGGTTCGACGGAAAAGTGGATTACGCAACATCACGGCACCACAATCGACTGAAGTTTGTGACGCCGTGCTGATTCGAGCAAACGCCCGTCGCTTTTGATGTCCCGGACAAATTTCTCAAGGCGGTCATACCAGAGGTCATCCCCCGGCTTTATAGCGTAAGCATAGGGCGTCAGGTGATAAACACCCGGCGGCGGCACCAGACGAGCCCAGTCGGCATTCGCCAGAAAACGCTGACTGTAGGGATAATCGGTCATAAAAACATCGGCACGACCCGACTCAACTTCCTGCTCGCGCGCGAACGGCGTATCTAAAACCAGCAATTCAGCGGCCTTGAGCTTGGCTTTCATCACCGGCTCATGCAACGTCCCCTTAGCCACCGCCACCACCGAACCGGGCTTGTCAATATCACTCCAGTACTTGATGCGGCGATTGCTTTTGCTGGTTACCGCATAAATGTCGCTGGCGAGATGCGGCTGAGTAAAACGTAATTTCTCCTGCCTCTGCGGCGTCACCCCAATCGCAAACATAGCCACATCGCAGTGTCCTTGAGCCACATCGTCAAACAGACGGGCAAAGGAACTATCGACAAACTGTACCGCCGCGCCCAGATCTTTGCCCAGCTCAATCGCCATATCAATATCAATCCCCGAAAGCCTTTGCGTCTTGGGATTGCGGAAGGTAATGCCGTAATAGTCAGGCCAGATGCAGACGAATACAACGCGGTCAGAATTAACGCGATCCAAAAGGCTTTCAATGGCACTCGCCGCATTGACCCCCAGCATAAAGCAGAACAAAAAACACAGCGACCGAAGCCCAAAGTTCATCTGAATCCTCATGAAAATCAGATCAGCCAAGCGATTACCTAAGCGCATAAACACCGACCAAGTTAATTATCCGTACCACGGACAGCGCCATATTGCCCGAATCACGGGCTAAAATCACGTTTGAAATAGTGCTTTCGTCCGAGTTGGCTGGAGTGAAATAGAGGCATGGTCTTCCGCGTCGCGAGATAGTGGCCTGGGATTTGATCAGTGCGGCTTTGTTGTTTTCATCAAACCTATGGACGGAAAAATCTTCTCTCGTTCAACCGGACTGCTCATCCGCGCTCCGGCTACCGGTCACTTCCCCCCGCTGATCCTCTTGCCGCACTCGCATAGCCACTTGACAAACGTACGTTACAACGTACCATTCAAGTCAATTTGAAGGAGCAAGAAATGAACACCCTTACCGCCAGCGAAGCCCGAGCCAATTTGTACCGGCTCATTGATCAAACCGTCGAGTCTCACCAACCCATCCTCATTTCGGGAAAACGCAGCAACGCCGTGCTGCTCTCGGCAGAAGATTGGAGCGCCATTCAAGAAACCTTGTATCTACTGGCTGTACCTGGCATGCGTGAGTCCATCAAGGCGGGTATGGCCGAACCCCTCGCACAAAGCGCAAAGGCGCTTACGTGGTGAGTTGGGACGTTGTTTATGCCAAGCAAGCCTTAAAGGATGCAAAAAAGCTTGCTGCCAGCGGCCTTAAACCCAAGGCGCAAGAACTACTTGCGGTTCTTGCCAAAGACCCATTTCAAAAGCCACCCCCCTTTGAAAAATTGGTCGGTGATCTTGCCGGTGCCTACTCTCGTCGCATTACCATTCAGCACCGCATCGTGTACGAAGTCTTTACCAAAGAGGAAACGGTTCGCGTTTTGCGGATGTGGACGCACTATGAATAAGAAGCCCAACCCAAGCCAGTGTCCAAGGGTCTTGTGATCGAACAAATAGCCCGTCTTGCCTCGTTGAAGGAAAAGTCGACTTTTTTGCCACCCACTGAGTTTTATCGGTTAATCGCCTTCCAACACCGGGAAAATTTTGAGTGACTCAAGGCGACCTAGGAAATTGTCCCGACATAGGGGAGAGTGGGTGATATTTTGTGGAGTTTCAAGCCTCCCAGTGATATAATTCGCCGGTTTTTCTGGGCTGTCCAGTAAATAGAATGCGTGCCATGGTGGTACGCAAGGCGTGCCGGTAACGGGGCGTCAAATCTCGCACATTCGCCTGTTTTCAAGGGTGTCTGCCAAAATAACTCGGCGGGCTGTAGGTAGGTGAATGGTGGTTTAACCCTTATGGAGTAAAAATATGTCTGCAACAATGCGCCAAATGCTGGAGGCGGGTGTCCATTTCGGGCATCAAACCCGTTTCTGGAACCCAAAGATGGCTCAGTACATCTTTGGTGCCCGTAGCAAAATTCACATCGTTAATCTTGAAAAAACGCTGGTTAAATATAACGAAGCGATGTCTTTCGTTCGCAAGCTGTCATCCAATAAAGGAAACGTTCTGTTTGTCGGAACCAAGCGTCAGGCGCGCGAAATCATTGCTGAAGAAGCGATTCGTGCGAGAGCTTCTTATGTCGATCAACGCTGGTTGGGCGGTATGTTGACCAACTTCAAAACCATCAAACAATCGACCAAACGTCTCAAAGACATGGAAACCATTGTGGATGAGGGTTCCCTTGAGAAGCTGGGCAAAAAAGAAGCGCTGATGACGCAGCGCGAATTGACCAAGTTGAAAAAATCCATCGGCGGTATCAAGGAAATGAATACCCTGCCCGATGCGCTGTTTGTCATTGATGTCGGCTATCACAAAATTGCTATTACCGAAGCTAATAAGCTAGGCATTCCGGTCATTGCCGTGGTCGATACCAATAACTCGCCTGAAGGCGTTGATTATGTTATTCCGGGTAACGACGACTCATCCAGTGCGATCCGTTTGTATGCTCGCGGCGTCGCTGATGCGATCCTCGAAGGGCGTAGCCAATTCATTGAAGAAATTGTTGCGGCCGCCTCTGGTGATGATTTCGTTGAGGAAGCCGAATAACACCCTTGGGATCGTTATTGTGTGCTGGTGACTTAATTGTAACGACGTACCTTTATTATTTGTGATTGCAGAAGGTGCGGCCGGTCGATCCGGCCGTGTCCTCAAATGGAGATAAAAATGGCGGAAATTACCGCAAGTATGGTTAAAGAACTGCGCGAAAAAACTGACGCGCCGATGATGGAATGCAAAAAGGCATTGATCGAAGCGGCTGGCGATATGCTTAAAGCCGAAGAAGTTCTGCGCGTTAAGCTGGGTTCAAAAGCCAGCAAGGCGGCTACGCGTATTACGGCTGAAGGTATTGTGG
>CAIWVX010000409.1 GCA_903916205.1 uncultured beta proteobacterium | reverse complement strand
TGCCCGCACAGAACCCAGATGGCTCGTTCAAGGCCAAAACGGCGCATACCCTAAATCCTGTTCCGCTGATTCTTTATGACAATGTGACAGGTGGAAAACTTGGCTTAAAGTCACTTTCTACAGCCGGTTTATCGAATATCGCGGCCACCACGGCTAATCTGCTAGGGTTTGAAAAACATGCTAAGTGGGATACAAGTTTGCTGGAAATAATGTAATTTCAAGCAAACTCTCGATAGCCTGTGAGCCTGCAAGCCATAGATACAGGCGGCTTTAGATACAAGGGTAAGTCGCTAAAACATTAGGCCACCGACTTTACCGGCTTTATTTAACTTGGATTGATGGCATGCATATTCATATTCTTGGCATTTGCGGCACCTTTATGGGCGGTATTGCCCAGTTGGCTCGTGCGGCAGGTCATCGGGTTACCGGTTGTGATGCGGGTGTCTATCCGCCAATGAGCACCCAGCTTGAGGCTGCAGGGATTGAACTGGTTGAAGGCTATGCGGCCGATCAGATCAAATTTCAGCCCGACTATTATGTGATAGGAAATGCCATTTCTCGTGGCAACCCCTTACTCGAAGAAATTCTCGATCTCGGACTACCCTATCTCTCCGGCCCTCAATGGCTAGCGGATAACGTCTTACACGGGCGCTGGGTGCTGGCGGTCGCGGGTACGCACGGAAAAACCACCACATCCTCCATGCTGGCCTGGATTCTCGAAGAGGCAGGATTGAGTCCCGGCTATCTGATTGGCGGCGTACCGATGAATTTCGGTATCTCGGCGCGCTTGTCGGGGGAACTGACCGATTCGCCATTCTTCGTGATCGAAGCCGACGAATACGACAGCGCCTTTTGCGACAAACGTTCAAAGTTCATCCATTATTGCCCACGGACGCTGGTGCTGAACAATCTTGAATTCGATCATGCCGATATTTTTGCTGATCTGGCGGCGATCGAAACCCAGTTTCACCATCTGGTACGGACTTTACCTCGTAGCGGTCTGGTGGTCTCCAATGCACGGGAATCCAGCCTCAATCGCGTGCTGACGCGCGGATGCTGGACGCCAATAGAAGCCTTCAACGAAACAAACGGTTGGCGGATGCTGGGTGATGATGCCAATGGCACACTGCGCCTGATGCGTGGCGACGAAGAAATTGGCTCCGCACGCTGGAGCCTGAGTGGTGAGCACAACCGCACCAACGCCATGGCCGCCCTGCTCGCCGCACGCCATGTCGGGGTGCCGCTCAACAAGGGACTGGAGGCTTTATCGCGTTTCGAGAACGTAAAACGACGCATGGAGTTGCGTGGCACAGTGCGCGGAATCAATGTTTTTGACGATTTCGCCCACCATCCGACAGCGATTGCCGCTACGTTAGACGGCTTGCGGCGCAAGATGGGTGGGGCGCATGAAAATGGCTCCGGGGCGGCTCCGGCTCCACGTATTTTTGCCGTGTTAGAACCGCGCTCGAACACCATGAAGCTTGGCGTGATGAAGGCACAGTTGCCAGCGAGTTTGGTCGAAGCGGACCGGGTATTCTGCTATTCAAACCATCTCGGCTGGGATGCCGCCGAAGCCTTGTCACCCATGGGCGAGAAGGCTATGGTTTCGGATGATCTAGAGGGACTTGTCGCGCAGATCGTGTCAGCCGCACAACCCGGCGATCAAATTTTGGTGATGAGCAACGGCGGGTTTGGCGGCATTCACGAAAAATTATTGTCGGCGCTCTCAAATTAACTCATCACGGATTAAGCAGAGTCAAAGTCAGGAAAATCCAATCAATAACCGTATAGATTGAGTACCTACCTTCGATGGAATAAAACTTCTCTGAAAAACAAAACGCAATAGATAATTGCTCCGCCACGGCGTCAGCGGTTTAGTTCAACCGCAGAAAAAAACGTACAAAAAAAAGCCCGCGAACAGCGGGCTTTTTTATTGAGGCTAATTACTGATTATGCTGCGCCCATCAGTGCCAGAACAACACCACCGGCAACGACACTAGCAACCTGACCAGCGGCATTTGCGCCCATGGCGTGCATCAGCAGGAAGTTTTCAAAATCATCATCCTGAGCTACACGCTGACAAACACGAGCGGCCATCGGAAACGCGCTGATACCAGCGGCACCGATAATCGGATTGATCTTGCCACCGCTTAGCCAGTTAAGAATTTTCGCGAAGGACACACCAGCCGCACAATCCACACCGAAGGCCATCAAACCAAGACCGAGGATGAACAATGTTTCCATGTTGATGAAAGACGAACCCACCATCGTCGAGCCAATGGCCAGACCAAGGAAAATCGTAACGGTGTTGGCGATTTCGTTCGACGAAGCTTTCGTCAAACGTTCAACACAGCCCGATTCCTTCATCAGGTTGCCCAACATCAGCATGCCAATCAACGGAGTAGCAAACGGCACCAAGGTACCGACCATCACGGTTACGATGATCGGGAAAATGATGCGTGTGCGACGGCTGATCTTGCGCTGACTGTAAGGCATCCGAATCATACGCTCTGACTTGGTCGTCATTGCATAGATCACAGGCGGCATGATAACCGGAACCAAGGACATGTAGCTGTAAGCGGCTACCGTGATAGGCCCTAACATGTGCGGAGCCAGAATACCACTGACGTAAATTGACGTTGGTCCATCAATAGCACCAATGATACCGATTGAAGCAGCTTCCTTCTGGTCGAAACCAAGCAGGAGCGCGATAATCAGCACTAGGAAGATACCGAACTGACCCGCAGCACCGAGAAGCACAAATTTCGGGCTTTCAAGCAACGGTCCAAAGTCGGTCAAGGCACCAATCCCGATGAACACCAGCAATGGGAACATTTCGTTACCCACACCCATGTCGTACAGAATCTTCAGCATGCCGTGCTCTTCAATCATTGGCGAGAGCGGGAGATTGGCCAAAATACAACCAGCACCAATCGGGAGAAGCAGCAGTGGTTCGTAGTCCTTGACAATTGCCAAATAAAACAGGACTAGCCCCACAGCGATCATGACCAGCGACTGCCAAGTGACGTTATCCACGCCCCTCATTAGCAGGCCGATCGTTTCTTGATCTAGCATCTCTTAACCCTCCACGAATGTGACGAGCACTTCACCGTGGCCAACGCTTTGACCGGCAGCAACACAGATATCACCAATCGTACCGTCTTTCGGTGCGCCAATAACATTTTGCATTTTCATTGCATCAAGAATAGCGACCTTTTGACCGCGCTTGACCTTGTCACCCGACTTAACACTGACTTCAAGGATGACACCAGGCATCGGTGCCTTGATGCCACCTTTGCCAGCAGCAGGAGCCGCTTTGCGTGCAGCAGGAGCGGCAGCGGGTGCAGCAGCGGCAACAGGCGCAGGAGCCGCTGCGACAGGAGCAGGAGCAGCGGCCGAAGGAGCAGCAGCAACAGCGGCTTGATCACCTGACAGAGTTACGGCATAGGTTTCGCCACCGACAACAACGTCAAACTTGTCAGCGCCGGCTTCCTGAACGTCTACCACAAACTCCGTGCTGTTAATATTCAATGTATAACGACGCATCATTTTCCTCTCGAGATCCAATTATTGGTTTGACGTGCACGACCAGCGGCGGCCCAAGGGCTTGGCTGATTACTGGCACATGTCGTCTGCATCATCGAGGTAGTTCCACCCCGAAGTGCTTTATGTTTGAGTGTGGCAACGATAATTGCCGACACCAGTTCTGATGGCAAGCCGCCAACCGCAACTTGCGGCTCGACAGCAGCTTCGTCACTTGTGTCATCGTCCTCTGGCTCAACTTCTTCCTTGTCGAGCGCGAGAACGAGTACCAGCAAGCCCCAAAGCAGCGCCAGCAGGGAGAAGACCAGTCCCATACCGAGGACTGTCATCTTAAGACCCCAATCTAAATGCTCCATTGATACCTCTCACTTAAAGTTAAACAAAAAAAGAACCATCAAACCGGACACAAACCATGCTTACGCGGCAAATTCTGAGCAACCTTGTTACGCAGAACTTCGAGAGCAAGCGCTAGGCGAGGACGTGTTTCGCTAGGAATAATCACTTCGTCGATCTGACCTACGTCAGCCGCACGGTAAGGATTCATGAATTCCTCACGGTACATCTCGATCATTTCCTGCTCACGTACTTTTGGATCGGCCGCTTTCTTGATTTCGTCACGGAAGATGATGTTTGCAGCACCCTCTGCGCCCATAACGGCGACTTGACCGGTGGGCCAAGAAAAAGCAAAGTCAGCACGCATCTGGCGTGAACTCATGGCGAGGTGAGCGCCACCGAAGGACTTACGGGTGATGAGTGAGATCATTGGCACCGTCGCTTCGCAGTAGGCGTAAAGAACCTTGGCGCCGTGACGAATTACACCGCCGTATTCTTGGCTGGTGCCTGGCAGGAAGCCCGGGCAATCAACGAAGGTGACGATCGGAATATTGTAAGCATCAGCGATGCGAACATGACGAGCAATTTTATCGCTGGCGTCAATATTCAGCGCACCGGCCATGAAGCACGGCTGGTTGGCGATAATGGCCACCGAATAACCGTCCATGCGAGCAAAACCGACCACGGCATTAGCGGCGTAATCAGGCTGAACTTCGAGGAAGCTATCACGGTCAAAAACAGCCTCAATGGCATCACGAATATCGTACGGCGAATTCGGGCCATCGGGGATCAGTGCATTGAGCGCCTCATCCGCACGGTTAATCGGATCGCCAGTAACGAAGCGCGGTGCATTTTCAGTGTTATTTTGTGGCAAATAACTGAGAATGCGCTTGGCTAGATCCAGACCTTCTTGCTCGGTTTCGCAGGCGAAATGCGCCACACCGCTAGTGCCTGTGTGAACTGCTGCGCCACCCAAGTCTTCAGCCGAAACCATCTCACCAGTAACGGTCTTGATAACTTCCGGACCGGTCAGGAACATGTAGGCTTGGCCTGCCATGATGATGAAGTCGGTCAGTGCGGGTGAATAAACAGCGCCGCCGGCACAAGGGCCAAGAATCAGAGAGATTTGCGGAACAACGCCGGAGGCCATAACGTTACGGACAAAAACTTCACCGTACGCGGCCAGACTGCGAACGCCTTCCTGAATACGAGCACCGCCCGAGTCACCAAGACCGAAAATCGGAATACCCGCTTCAAGTGCTTTGTCACAGATACGACAGATTTTTTGCGATTGGAGCTCAGAGAAAGAGCCACCAACTACGGTGAAGTCCTGAGCATAAATTGCCACCGGACGGCCATCAATCTTGCCGAAGCCAGTAACAACAGCATCACCAAGGAAACGCTGCTTATCCAGACCGAAGGTGGTCAAGCTATGCGTGGCCATCATCCCAAACTCGTGGAATGAGCCCTCATCCAGTAATAAATTAATTCGTTCCCGAGCAGTCAGCTTACCCCGCTCATGCTGCGCGTCGATACGTTTCTGACCACCCCCGAGCATCGCTGTGCTACGCATTTCGCGTAATTTAGCAATGTGCTTCTCCGTGTTTCCCATTGATACTCCCTCCGGCAAGCCAACTTGTTGAAAAGAAATCCCCAAAAACGGGTATGTAAAAAACAATTTGGTAATTTTCTGCCTCAACGACAGTAAAGTCAATACTAAGTTCTGTACTTGTGATCTTGTCACCTTTTCATTGAGGGATTAAGCCGCTCTTTTATCCCAAATTCCGCGATTGAAATTACATAAGGAAACGCCGAATAAGTATCAAAAGCGGTGAACGATTCTTTTGCCATAGAGTCTGACAGGGCGTTCTGCTCACAAGGGTAAAGACGATGAAGCAAATGACACTGGCCGC
>CAIWVX010000408.1 GCA_903916205.1 uncultured beta proteobacterium | reverse complement strand
TGCGCCTGCATGTCGGTGGGGAAAGCCGGATAAGGTTCGGTGCGAATACTCACGGCTTTGAGTCGTGCCGGGGCGTTGAGAATGATTTCATCGCCCTGCGATAAAACTTCACATCCGGTTTCTCGAAGTTTTTGGATCACCGAATCAAGATACACGGCAGACGTGTGGGTTAGTCGCACCCGACCACCCGTCACTGCCGCCGCGCATAAATAGCTGCCGGTCTCGATGCGATCCGGCATGATCGAATGCGTTGCCCCATGCAAGCGTTCAACGCCCTGAATGACGATGCTGTCAGTACCGGCTCCCGAAACTTTCGCCCCCATCGCCATCAGGCAATGCGCTAAATCGACCACCTCCGGCTCGCGTGCCGCGTTTTCGATAATGCTTTCGCCATCGGCCAATACGGCGGCCATCATGAGGTTTTCGGTGCCAGTCACCGTCACCATGTCGGTAACGATTCGTGTTCCTTTTAGGCGCTTAGCCTTCGCCAGAATGTAACCATTTTCAACATGGATTTCGGCGCCCATCGCCTGCAAACCCTTGATGTGCTGATCGACCGGTCGAGCACCAATAGCGCAGCCACCGGGCAACGACACCTTGGCTTCGCCACAACGCGCCAGCAAGGGGCCGAGAACCAAAATCGAGGCGCGCATGGTTTTAACCATGTCATACGGGGCCACCGGATTGTTCAGCCCTTGGCTGCAAAGAATCAAGCCTTCATTACCCTCCATCGAGACGCTAACGCCCATCTGCCCGATCAAGCGCAGCATGGTCGAAATGTCGTTCAGGTGCGGCACATTTTTCAGATGCAGCGGTTCAGCAGAAAGGAGTGAGGCACAGAGAATCGGTAAAGCCGCATTCTTAGCGCCAGAAATAGCGACATCGCCGGACAGCGGCGTGCCGCCTTCGATCAGCAGCTTATCCACGCAACGCTTCCAGTTCCGCCGGTGTCAGGGTTTTCATTGAGAGTGCGTGCAACTCACCGCTGTCAAAAAGCGGGCGTATCAGCGCATTGACCAACTGCTGGCGTTTGACGCGGCTTTTGCCCTCAAACGCTGAACTGACGATCAGAGCTTCGTGATGCTGCCCATCGGTGTCAATGTGTAAGCCCTCACAAATTAGGCCTTCGCTAATAATTTTTTTCAGTTGTTCAATAGCTACCATGGATTAGTACCTCAATTTATAACCGCTACGCAACATCGCCAGCGTGGTCAATGCCACTGCAATAAAACAGGCGACGCCGACGGCCAGGCTCATTCCGGGCGCGACATCGGAAACGCCAAAAAAGCCGAAACGAAAGCCGTCAATCATATAGAAAACCGGATTGAAATGTGACACCTGCTGCCAGAACAGTGGCAAGGAATGAATTGAATAAAACACGCCCGAAAGCATGGTCAGAGGCATGATCAAAAAATTCTGGAAACCCGCCAACTGATCAAATTTATCCGCCCATATCCCGGCGATCATCCCCAGCGAACCCATGATGCCTCCACCAACCACGGCAAAAGCCAGTATCCAGAACGGAGCCACAAAACTGATGGGCGCAAACCAACCGGTCACCGCCAAAACCCCTAGACCAACCATCAATCCACGCAGCAAGGCCGCTACGACATAAGCTAAGAAAAATTCAACATAGGAAATCGGTGGCAACAAAACAAAAACCACACTACCGGTAACCTTCGACTGGATCAGGCTAGACGAACTGTTGGCAAAGGCATTCTGCAACACCGACATCATCACCAGCCCGGGAATCAGAAAAGCGGTATAGCGCACACCATTAACCTGCACTTGCGCATCAAGTACATGCGAAAAAATCAGCAGGTACAGTAGCGCCGTCAGCATCGGTGCCGCCACGGTCTGAAAACTGACTTTCCAGAAACGCAGCAGTTCCTTATAAAGCAAAGTACGGAAACCCATCATTGGGATGCCTCCCCGTGCTGACTCAGATTGCCTTGCATGACGGTGACAAATACATCTTCAAGATCGGTCTGCGACAAGCGTAAATCCTCAATGACGGCACCGGACTGACGCACCATCGCCAACAACGGCTCAATTTCATCAAACCCGGCAAGCCGGAAAACCCAGCCATCGCCACTCGGTGTAGCCTGTGAACGCAGCGTCTCAGGCAGATTGGCCGCGTTCGCTAAACGCAAAGTCAAGGTATGCCCAGCAAAGCGCGCCAGCAAATTACGGGTGGTATCCAGCGCTACCACGCGCCCCTGTTTGAGCATGGCGATCCGCCCGCACAGCGCCTCGGCTTCTTCAAGATAATGGGTGGTTAAAATAACCGTATGGCCTTCTTTACTCAGGCGCTGAATGAACTGCCACAAAGTCTGACGCAATTCGACGTCGACTCCGGCGGTGGGTTCATCGAGCACGATCACCGGCGGTTTATGCACCAACGCTTGCGCTACCAGCACTCGCCGCTTCATGCCGCCGGACAGGCGACGCATATTGGTGTCGGCCTTGCTGCTTAGATCAAGATTCTCAAGAATCTCGTCGATCCATGAATCGTTATGGCGAATCCCAAAATAACCCGACTGAATGCGCAGGGTTTCGCGGACGGTAAAGAAGGGATCGAAAACCAGCTCTTGCGGCACTACGCCAAGGCAACGGCGGGCTTCACGATAATGGGCAAGCACATCGTTGCCCATCACACTCAGCGACCCTGAATCAGGGCGAATCAGACCGGCAAGACTAGAAATCAGCGTGGTTTTCCCAGCACCGTTCGGCCCCAGCAGACCAAAAAACTCACCTTCAGCTATCTCCAGTGAAATACCGTCAAGCGCTCGCAAACCAGCGAAGTTCTTGACTACATTTTGAATGGAAACAGCGACGCCCATCACATCTAAATTCGAGGAAGGCTAACGAATCAGGCGAAAGGGAGAATGTCGGAAACGCCGTAAAGCGCGGCCAGACTGGTCATGCTTGACGGGGGTTGCGTAATGGACAAAGTGATATTGCGTTCGCGTGCCGCACGCAACCAGCCGAAAATGACCGCCAACGCTGAAGAATCCGTTTCTTCAACCGCAGACAGATCGAAAACAAACTCGGTGCTTACCGCCCCCGGACGCAAAAAATCACGCCCTGAACTAAGCAGGTCAGTCGCATTGGCATTCAACATCGGGCCGGAAACACGCAGTCGCCCATCCGCAATTTGTTCAATCATTTTTTGCCAGGTTCCATCTGTTTGTTCTTGTTTG
>CAIWVX010000407.1 GCA_903916205.1 uncultured beta proteobacterium | reverse complement strand
GGCATCATCGCTGCTCGTATGCAGAATAAAAACTTTACAAGGCCCATTTTATAGCGGTCTAGCCCAATATGGCAAAATTCAGGACGAATTTTGTCTTTTCAGTGGCTGCCAAACGATTAGCAACTGGCAAACAGGGGTGCTCGTTGGTTATTATCAGGCCCACTAATTCGCTATCATCACCCGCACATGACTCCTCTTTCCTTGCCTAAGAAAAAGCCACAAATAAAATTTTTATTGCTTTATTTTTGGCTGATTCTGGTTCTGCCTTTTGCTTCTCTCGCGGCCGAATTGCCGACCTCTGTGATCAACGCTCTCAAGGAGGCGGGAATCCCCTTGCGCAGCATTAGCCTTGTGGTTCAAGGCGTTGACAGCCCTCAGCCGCTGATTCAGCACAACGCTCAGCAGGCGATGAACCCCGCCTCGACCATGAAGCTGGTGACAACCTATGCGGCCCTCGAACTGCTGAGTCCGGCCTATACCTGGAAAACCGCTGCTTTAACCGATGGTTTACTCGCTAACGGCATTCTTGAGGGAAATCTTTACCTACGTGGAAGCGGCGATCCGCGACTGGCGCTTGAACAATTTTGGTTGCTGCTACGGCAGTTGCGCACACGCGGCATACGTGACATTCGCGGTGACCTGATTCTTGACCGCAGTGCCTTTTCTCTACCGTCGCACGACCCGGCCGAATTCGACAACGAACCTTATCGGCCCTACAACGTCGGCCCAGATGCCTTGCTGATCAACCTCAAAAGTTTGCGACTAAGTTTGCACGCCGACCCGGCGCAAAAAACGGTTTC
Source organism: uncultured beta proteobacterium (assembly GCA_903916205.1). Classification (GTDB taxonomy): domain Bacteria; phylum Pseudomonadota; class Gammaproteobacteria; order Burkholderiales; family Rhodocyclaceae; genus Propionivibrio. The sequence continues at coordinate 1,170 of CAIWVX010000407.1, read as the reverse complement.
AGTATTAAGCGAAACGCCGAGTACCGACTTACGTCTCGTTAACCACCTGAAATACAGCGACGAAAGCTGCGGTGACTGGCGTGAGAAGTTCAATGTCAAAGTCATTGACAACACGATTGAACTTCTCGGCACCTTTCCCGCCCTCTGCGGCGACCAAGTCTTGCATCTTTCGCCCTGGACGGCCAATTTTCAAGTTGAACAACTCTTTCGTTCGCTCTGGCAAGAACTGAGCGGAAACTTGCGCGGCAAAGTACGGGACGGCCTGACCCCGGCCAATGTGGAAACGGTAGCCCTGCATAAATCTCCAACTTTGGGCGAAATCGTCCGTGAGATTAACAAATACAGCAACAACGTCATGGCAAGGCAGGTCTTTTTGACGTTGGCCGCCGAGCGCCCTGCTACGCAGGAGGGATCCGTGCAGCGCATTAAGGCTTGGTTGTCCGAGAAAAAAATCATACTCCCCGAATTGGTTCTCGATAATGGGGCCGGACTCTCGCGCAATGAGCGTATTTCGGCGGAGGGTTTGAGCCAGTTATTGCTGGCCGCCTGGAAAAGCCCGGTCATGCCCGAACTGATGTCATCACTGCCGTTAGCCGGCATTGATGGCACCCTGAGAAAACGTCTTGGCAACACCGCAGCGAGCGGACGAGCGCATCTGAAAACCGGTTATCTGGAGGGCGTTCGAGCCATTGCTGGATATGTGCTAGACAGCAATGATAAGCGCTGGGTTGTGGTCTTTTTGATCAATGACCCGAAATCGCATTTGGGGAAACCGGCTATGGACGCATTACTGCGCTGGGTTGCCGAGCGCTGAGCGTTTATAGCCCTTCAGCACAACTCCAAGTTGGTACTCACAAGCCCAGTGCCGACCTTATCTCATCTGCCCGCTGTTTCACTGCGGCCTCTTCTCGTTGTCAGCGCCGTGCCGCCGAGCTAGAGAAAATTCCGACGTTTCATCTTCGCCTCTTTGCATCCAATTGAAATCGATCAAGGAGAGCAATGCGGTCTGCCAAGTAAAAATGGGCAATCCTTCTCTGTTTATCTGGATTGGGGCTCTTTAATTTATTTGAAAGAAAAACGAAATATTTTGGTAACAATGACTGCTCATACTTCGCCCGAAAAATTTGTTTAGGTGACCCCTGAGAAGGGTGTCAATTCAGCAAAGAATTC
>CAIWVX010000406.1 GCA_903916205.1 uncultured beta proteobacterium | reverse complement strand
CATTTGCCCTTTATTGCTCATGGTCAAACTCCATGTTTCATTGATAGTGTGGGACTGGCTAGCTTAATTGATTTTTATTTCATTTTCCATACAAACCCGTGCGGCTTTATGCTTTTGCTGACCTTGTTTTTGTACTTGACCTAAGCTTAGCTCCGATTTTGATTGGCTTAGTCGGGTTTATGACCGCAGTTCCCGCCTTTGGTTTCGCTTTACGTTTTGGCTTTTCTTCTATTTTTGGTTTACGCCGGTTTTGCTCCGGCGCTTTTTTGTCGGCAAATGGGTTTTGGGTTACATTGAATTGGATACGCAGCGGCGTACCTTGCAGCTTAAAAACATCACGAAACACATGCTCCAAATAGCGACGGTAAGAATCTTGCACTTTATCCAGCGCATTGCCGTGAATGACGATAATCGGCGGATTACGTCCGCCCTGATGGGCGTAACGCAGTTTAGGCCGGAAAATACCGCTACGCGCCGGGGACTGCCTGGATACTGCGTCAATCAGCGTCCGCGTGAGTTGCGGCGTTGACAAGTCTGCCGTAGCGGCCTTGTAAGCGGCATCAACCGAGCGGAAAACTTGCGCCAATCCCTGCCCCTTCAAAGCCGACACATAATGGAAATCAGCAAAATCGAGAAACTTTAATTTGGCCTCTAGTTCGCCTTTGAGCTGATCCCTGACATAAGAATCAAGGCCATCCCATTTATTGACGGCCACCACCAAGGCCCGCCCGGATTCAACGACAAAGCCCGCAATATGGGCATCCTGATCGGAAATATCCTGCTGCGCATCCAGTACGAGAATGGCTACATGGGCTTCTTCGATGGATTGTAGGGTCTTGATCACCGAGAACTTCTCGATGGTTTCAAAAACCTTACCCTTGCGTCGTAACCCTGCCGTATCGATTAGCGTGTAATGTTTTCCGGCCAGTTCAAAATCGACAAAAATGGAATCGCGCGTAGTACCGGGTTGATCAAACGCAATGACCCGCTCTTCGCCCAACAGGGCGTTGATCAGGGTGCTTTTCCCGACATTTGGTCGACCGACAATGGCCACCTTCAGCACATCATTTTCGTTCTTGTCTTCTTCTGGATCAGGATAAGGCTCCAGCACCAACTCAATTAGATTACGCACACCTTCGCCGTGCGCGGCAGAAATCGCCAAGGGATCACCCAGACCCAGTTCATGAAAATCAGCGGCGACGACGCCTTGATTCATGCCTTCTGCCTTATTGACGGCAACAAAAACCGGACGGTCATTTTTACGCAGTTTATTGGCAATGTCTTTGTCCAGCGCGGTAATGCCGACGCGTCCATCAACGAGAAATACAATGGCATCGGCTTCGGCAATCGCTTGCTCGGTCTGGCGCGCCATTTTGTGCATAATGCCGTCTTTAGCCAGCGGCTCAAAACCGCCGGTATCAACGACCAAAAAAGGTTTGTCGCCTAACTTGCCGTGACCGTAATGACGATCACGCGTCAACCCTGGAATATCGGCAACTAAGGCATCGCGTGTCTTGGTTAGACGGTTAAAGAGCGTGGACTTGCCGACATTCGGACGACCAACAATAACAATGATTGGTTTCATTCCACCTCGATAGCGTAAATTCCGCCGTTACTTGTTTGAACCAGAACACGACTACCGAGCAGTTGCAACGGAGCCACAATCGGGCTACCGTCAGTCGGCACACGGGCAATAAAGGAACCGTCTTCACGATTCAGGAAATGCACCAACCCCTGAGCATCCGCGACGGCAACAAAATGGCGATGTGCTAATGGGGCGGTAACGCGCCGGTTAAGCAGTTTATCCTGCTTCCAAAGACTGCCGCCGCCCGCCAGATCGAGTGCATGAACGGATCCTTTTTCATCGGTGACATAGACATAGCGATTATTGATGCTCAGTCCTGCGGTACTTGACATATCGCGAGCCCAAATTAAGTTGCCGTTAACCAGATCGAAACAGGCGATGCGACCTTGAAACGCCACCGCACAAATTGAACGCCCCGAAATATCCGGCGCACTGGCGATATCGGCGGCCCGGTCAAGCTCTGTCGCGCCTTTAGGCAGCGCCACGGTGCCATCCCACACCGCTACGCCATTGGACAGACTAACGGCAATCAGTTTGCCGCTTGGGAATCCGGCAAAAACGTACTGACCATCAATCACTGGACTGGCTGTCATGCGCACCGAAAGCGCCGGTGTTGGGCGCTGAAAGACCCACTTACGTTTCCCGTTGAGCACATCATAGGCCGCCAAACGGTTATCGCTGGTACGGATGACGACGAGTCCTCCGCCCACTACCGGCGGTGAAAGAATCTCACCATTCGCCTTGGCTTCCCACAGCAGCTTGCCATCAGCGCTTGCGAAAGCAAGGACTTCGCCTTTTACTGAACCGACAATCACGCGACTCAGATCTGCCCCGACACCCCCCGACAATAATTGACCCGCATTGATTTTCCAGATCGGCTTGCCTTCATCGAACCGAGTCAGTCGCCCGTCATGGCTAGCCGCATACACAGTTGCGCCAACGATAGCGGGTGAAAAGGCATAGACATCACTCTTGCCTGCGCTTTCTCGCCACACAATCCGGGCTTCTAACGCCGCTTTGATAGGTTGTAATTCGGCAATTTTCGCGCCGTTATTACTGGAAAAAGGGTTCATTGAACTCAGCGTCGAACATCCGGCGAGCAGAAGCAATAACGAAATTAAAGTGATACGTGGCATTAGTTTGCGCATTATTCTTTCCCTCCGCCAATGGCATCCTGTTTTTGTTGCAGCAGTTGGCGGTAGATGGCATTCGCTTGAGCCTGCCAGCTTTGCTCCCGCCCTTTATCCGATTTTTCAGCATCCGCCAATAAGGTCAACGCGCTTTGAT